>DASWWF010000219.1:0-6334 GCA_036401035.1 Devosia sp. | reverse complement strand
CCCGCCGCGTGCTCGAGTCGCTTTACGGGCAGCTCGAAGAGGGCTCGGCCGTCGACGTTGCGACGGTCGATGCGGTGATCCGGATGATCGAGACCGAAGACAGCCAGCTGACCCTGCCCACGCTCGAGCGCAAGGGCAAGGTACGCATGGCCCAGATCGCCACGCGAAAAGCCACCATCGCCGCCCGCACCCCCGCCCAGGACGCCTCTATGCGCGCCATGGAACGGAGCGAGCTGGTGTTCGGCGTCGGTCCGGCCGGTACCGGCAAGACCTATCTGGCCGTCGCGCACGCCGCCTCGCTGCTCGAGCGCGGCGACATCAACCGCATCATCTTGTCCCGTCCGGCGGTGGAAGCCGGCGAGCGCCTCGGCTTTTTGCCCGGCGACATGAAGGACAAGGTCGATCCCTATCTCCGCCCGCTCTACGACGCGCTCTACGACATGATGCGTCCCGAACATGTGGAGCGTTGCATCACCTCGGGCATGATCGAAGTGGCGCCGCTCGCCTTCATGCGCGGCCGGACGCTGGCCAATGCGGTCGTCATTCTCGACGAAGCGCAGAATACCACCTCGATGCAGATGAAGATGTTTTTGACCCGCCTGGGCGAAAACTCGAAGATGATCGTCACCGGCGACCCGACCCAGGTCGACCTGCCGCCGGGGCAGAAGTCCGGCCTCGTCGAGGCCCTGCACCTGCTCGACGGCATCGAAGGCGTCCACATCTCGCGCTTTTCCGACAAGGACGTGGTGCGCCACGCGCTGGTCGGCCGGATCGTTCGCGCCTACGAGGGCGCCACGGCAAAAGAGGACAAGGCCCGCTGAGTCCGCATCGACCGCCGCTGGAGATCGCGTTCTCCATCGAATCCGAAGGCTGGCCCGACGGATTGGAGGAGATCGCGACCACCGCCATTGCCGAAGCACTGAAGCAATCCAAGGCCAAAGTGGCCGGGATCGCCGAGCTTTCCGTTGTCCTGATGGACGATGCCGAACAGCAGGTGCTCAACAAGCAATGGCGCAATATCGACAAGCCCACCAATGTGCTGAGCTTTCCCCAGATCGAGCCCTTTGCCCCGGTCCTGGGCATTCTGGGCGACATCACGCTGGCCCGGGAAACGCTTGAGCGCGAGGCCGTCGAGCAGGGCGTGAGCTTTACCGATCACTATACCCATCTGGTCGTGCATGGATTTCTGCACATTCTGGGGTATGATCACATCGACGAGCAGGACGCCCTTGTCATGGAAGGTCTGGAAACCCAGATTCTCGCCACGTTGGGCATTGCCGACCCCTATAATTGAAGGATTGCCCGCAGTGATGCGGCAGCAGAAATGAGCGATCAAGAGACCGCCCCCCGCGCCGAACGACCGGCGCACGAGTCGAAACCCACGACCGAACCCCCGTCTAGCCCCGCCCCCGCTGCCCGGGGGCCATCGATCTGGACGCGCCTCAAGGGCATGCTGGCGCTGCGCACCGCGTCGCTGCGCGATGACCTCGAAGTGGCGCTGGAAGCTGAAAAGAACGGCGAAACCGCCGATTTCACCCAGTCCGAACGCACAATCCTGAAGAATGTGCTCGAGCTGGGCGAAAAGCGCGTCGAGGACGTCATGGTCCCCCGCGCCGATATCCAGGCCATCGATGCCGACGAAACGCTGGGCGTGCTGCTGGCGCGGTTCCGCCAGGTCGGCCACTCGCGCATGCCGGTTTATGTCGATTCCATCGACAACATCACCGGCTTCATCCACGTCAAGGATGCGATGCGCCGGGTCACTGAAGTGGTGACGGACCCGGACCGGGAAGTGCCGGTCAAGCTGGTGTCGCAGCCGCTGAGATCGACGCTGGCCAAGCTCGACATTGCTCGCACGGTGCTGTTCGTGCCGCCGCTGATGCCGGTGGGCGACCTGCTTCAGCAGATGCAGCAGAAGCGCGTGCACATGGCCATCGTCATCGACGAATTCGGCGGCACCGATGGCGTTGTCACCATCGAGGATCTGCTCGAAGCTGTGGTGGGCGAGATCGAGGATGAGCACGACGAGGACGTCGCGCTGGTCCGCCGCATCAACTCGGCCAACTTCGTCGCCTCGGCCCGCGCCGAACTGAGCGAAGTCCGCGCCGTCATCGGCGACGATTTCGACGTTGGCAGCCATGCCGAGGATGTCGATACTCTGGGCGGCCTCGTCTTCGACCTTGCCGGCCGCGTCCCGCTCAAAGGCGAAGTCGTCGGCGGCATCAAGGGTTTTGAGTTCGAAGTGCTGCAATCGGACAGCCGCCAGATAAAGCGCGTCAAGATCAAGCGCATCAAGCAGCGCGCCGCCCGCAAGCCCCCGGCCAAAAAGCCCCCCACCGACGCCGGCAAAGACGCCCCGACGCAGGAAGCGGCGGAGTAGGATCTCTCTACTGAGAGATCGCTACTCCACCAGATTCCTGAGCACGATGTCGCCCCACACCCTGCTCGGGGTGACCCAGTTGTCGGGCTGGTCGTAGGCACCGGCAAAGACGACGCAGGCGAGGTTAGCGGCGGGCATCAGGAACAGGCGCTGGCCGCCATTGCCGAAGCAGCCGATCCACGGGATCGGCCCGCCAAGGGCCGGGACCGCGGCCTCGCCGAGGAAGAACAGGCGGCCATAGCCCAAGCCGTCCGGCGTGCGCACAGCTTGGGTGAACGCGGCGTTGATCCAATCTTCGGGGACGATCTGGCGGGTGTCGTCGCGGCCGCCATTGACCAGCATCCGGCCGATGGCGAGGAGGCCGCGCGTCGTGAGGCGCAAGCCCGAAGCGGCGGATTCGACGCCATCGGCGCCGCGCATCCAGTAGCAATCGGTGAAGCCGAGCGGCTCGAACAGGGTTTCGCGGGCGAAATCGGTGAGCGATTTTCCGGTGCCCCGGGTGATCAGCGCGCCGATCAACGCTACGGCCCCGCCCGAATAGGTCCAGCTCTGGCCCGGCGGCTGCACCACTGGCCGGTCGAGGATGAAGCGGAAGCGGTCGGGCGCCATCTCCATGGCGATCTCGCTGTTGGCGGCGCTGGTATAGGGCTGGCTCTCGTCCCACTCGAGCCCCATGGTCATGCTGAGCGCATGGCCCACGGTGATGCCCTGCCGCGCCGGATCGGCGACGAGATCGGGATATTCCGGGAACTGCGCCACGACGCTGGCGCCGACCGGCGGCACGAGACCGCGATCGAGCGCGATGCCATAGAGCAGGCTGGCGATGCTCTTGGTCACCGAGCGGAGATCGTGCAGCACATCCGGACCGAAGGCGACGACGCCCTGCGGTTCGTTCCAGCTGAAATCCTCGCCTTCGAAATAGCGCTCCAGCACCGTTTCGCCGTTTCGTGCCACGGCGACGGCATGCAGGTTGCGCAACAAGCCCGACTCGATGCCGGCGAGCAGCTTGCGGTCCAGGTCCGGTGCGAAGCCCTGTGATTGTGTGGTCATGTAATGTCCCTCCGGCCGCTCTCCTACACGTCCGGACAGCAATAACTTGACCGGGATTGCGCTGCCCGCGACTTTGCCCGGGATGACCTCTGATTCTCGCAGCGTCGCGCCGTGACCTGGATCGCCGAAAGCGCCATGCTGAGCTATGGCTGGCGGCGCTTCCTGCTGCTGTTCCTTGCCGGCGCGGTTGCGGCCACCAGTGCGCCGCCGGTCTTCTTCCTTCCGGCCCTGTTTCTCGCCATGCCGATCCTGGTCTGGTGCCTCGATGGCGCCGAGAGGATGCGCGGCTGGCGGAAGGTCCTCAGCCCCGCCTTCGGCATCGGTTTTGCCTTTGGCCTCGGTTACTTCGCCGTGGCGCTGCACTGGCTGGGCGCGGCATTCCTCCAGGAAGGCGGCTTCTATCTGGTGCTGATGCCCTTCGCGGTTCTCGGCCTTTCGGCCGTGATGGCGCTGTTCTGGGCCGTGGCGACGTCGCTGGCGCACCTGATCTGGTCGGGTGGTGCGCTCCGGGTGCTGGCGCTGGCCGGTGCCCTTTCAATCGCCGAATATGCGCGCGGACACCTCTTCTCGGGCTTTCCCTTCGATCTGCTCGGTTATGCGCTGACCGCCAATGACGAGATGATGCAGCTGGCCTCGGTGATCGGGGTCTATGGCCTCACCTTCCTCGCGGCGCTGACCTCGATGACCATCGCGCTGATCTGGCCGGCGGACGAACGCGGGCTGGTGCGGAGGCTGGTGCCGTTCTTCCTCGCCGTAGCGGTGATCGCCGGGCAGATCGGCTATGGCAACTGGCGGCTGCAGAACACGGTGGTGACGCAGCGCGACGACATGCGGGTGCGGCTGGCCCAGCCGATGATCCTCGACCATGCCGACTGGAGCGGCTCGACCCCCGCCGAAGTGATGGACCGGCTGATCTCGCTCTCGGAGAGCGGCACCGGGCTCACCGGCATCACCCACCTGGTCTGGCCCGAATCGGTGTTCCCGTTCTTCCTGCAGGACTATCCGGACGCGCTGGCCCGCATCGCCCGCATGCTGCCGCCGGAAACGACGCTGCTGACCGGGGCGCCGCGTGCGCCCATCGCCGACGAATTGGCGCAGGATGTCGACAATCCCGGCTACAACTCGATCCTCACCATCAATACCGATGGCGAGATCGTCGGCAGCTACGACAAGAGCCATCTGGTGCCGTTCGGCGAGTACCTGCCGTTTTCGGACTTCTGGAAGCTGTTCGGCATCCGCCAGTTCGTGCCCGGTACCAATGGCTGGGCCGCCGGCGACGGCCGCCGGTTGCAGGAAATCCTCGGCACGCCGGCCTTCCTGGCGCTGGTCTGCTATGAGGCGGTGTTCCCCAACGATATCGGCGAGGTCAGCAAGGCCGAGTTCATCCTCAACATCACCAACGACGCCTGGTTCGACGGCTCGATCGGGCCGGCCCAGCATGCCCACCACGCCCGGCTGCGTAGCGTCGAGACCGGGCTGCCGATGCTGCGCGCCAGCAATACCGGCACCACCATCGTCACGGATCCGCTCGGCCGCATCGCGGCGCGACTCGACGAGCAGCAGGTGGCGGTGATCGACGTCGTGCCGCATCACCGGCTCGAGGGCCAGACGCTGTTCACCACGCTGGGCGACTGGCCGTTCTGGGCCGCCTCGGCGCTGGCACTGCTGCTCGGCTGGCTCGGCTTCCGCCGCGAACGCACCACCCGGGCATAGATTTCCGCCCGGGTGGACATGCAGACATAAAGCTTTCTTTATATATGCCTTGACCGCGAGGCCTCCCGGATGGCAGAAACGCGCCCAACTTGCGCTTTTCGCGCCTTTTGGGGCACTTTTTCGGGGTTTCGCCGTGGCACGCTCTTCCTACCTCTTCACCTCCGAGTCGGTTTCGGAGGGTCATCCGGACAAGGTCTGCGACCGCATCTCCGATGAGATCGTCGACCTGGTGTTCCGCGAGGCCAAGAAGACCGGCATGGATCCGGCCAATGTCCGTATCGCCTGCGAGACCCTCGCCACCACCAACCGCGTGGTGATCGCCGGCGAAGTGCGCGTCCCCGAGACGCTGCTCAAGAAGGGCAAGGACGGCAAGATCCTGCTCGATGCCGCCGGCCATCCGGTGGTGAACCCCTCCAAGTTCAAGTCGACCGCCCGCAAGGCCATCAAGGCCATCGGCTACGAGCAGTCCGGCTTCCACTGGCAGAAGTGCAAGATCGACGTGCTGCTGCACGGCCAGTCGGCCGACATCGCGCAGGGCGTCGATGAGAAGGGCAACAAGGATGTCGGCGCCGGCGACCAGGGCATCATGTTCGGCTATGCCAGCCGCGAGACCCCGGAACTGCTGCCCGCCCCGATCTACTACGCCCACAAGATCCTCGAAGTGCTGACCGACGCCCGCAAGGCCGGCCAGGGCGATGCCAAGAAGCTCGGCCCCGACGCCAAGAGCCAGGTGACGGTGCGCTACGAGAACGGCAAGCCGGTCGGCGTCACCCAGATCGTCGTCTCGACCCAGCATGTCGATGAGTCGCTGTCGTCCAAGGACGTGCAGAAGATCATCACCCCCTATGTCCTGCAGGCGCTGCCCGAGGGCTGGGTCACCAAGGACACGGTCTGGCACGTCAACCCGACGGGCAAGTTCGTGGTCGGCGGCCCCGATGGCGATGCCGGCCTCACCGGCCGCAAGATCATCGTCGATACCTATGGTGGCGCAGCCCCGCATGGTGGCGGCGCCTTCTCGGGCAAGGACCCGACCAAGGTCGACCGCTCGGCCGCCTATGCCGCCCGCTATCTCGCCAAGAACGTGGTCGCCGCCGGCCTCGCCGATCGCGCCACCATCCAGCTGAGCTACGCCATCGGCGTCGCCAAGCCGCTCTCGGTCTATGTCGACCTGCACGGCACCGGCAAGGTGGA
>DASWWF010000218.1:0-7352 GCA_036401035.1 Devosia sp. | reverse complement strand
GGCGAGGTGCAGCGCGGCGTCTACGCCAGCTCGGGTGGCCAGCCCGGCCACGCCGCAGCTTGGGAAGACGATGCCGTCAACGCGACAACCGGCAACTTCTATCGCGATACGCGCAAGACGCTCGAAGGCGCCTATGTCCGGCCGCGTCACAATGGCTACATGGCGTTCCAGGACGCAGCATCCAGGCGCCTCAATGCCGGGCTGCTCGAGCGCGAGGCGCCGTCCGCCATCCTCGCCGACCTAGACCGTCTGTTCCGGGAGAGTTTCTGATGGATCGTCCACGCCATTTCGAAGACTACGCCGTCGGCGAAGTCCGCAAGACCACCGGCCGCACCATCACCGAAACCGACTTCGTCGTGCATGCCGGACATACCGGGGACTTCTTCCCGCATCACATGGACGCCGAGTTCATGAAGACTTCGGCGTTCGGTGAGCGTATCGCGCATGGCACGATGACATTTGCCATCGGCATCGGCCTGACGGCGACGGAGATCAACCCGCTCGCCTTCACCTATGGCTACGAGCGACTCCGCTTTCCCAAGCCGGTATTCATCGGTGACACGATCCACACCGAGCTGACCATTGCCGCATTGGACGACGATCCGAAGCGGCCGCAATATGGTCGCATCACCGAAGAGGTGCGGGTGATCAACCAGCGCGGCGAGACTGTATTGGCCTGCCAGCACATCTACCTGGCGCAACGGCGGGGCTAGACGTCCCGCCCCACCAATGGAGCCACCCCGTTCGCGGCCGTCGCCCACGGCGTGTCGTAGCTGGGCGGGCGCACGTAGCGCCGCATCGAAAGCTCCAGCTTCGCCGTCGCACCCGGTTCAAGCCGGACTTTGAGCCAGCGCCCGGACGCGCTGAATGTCGCTCCGTCCAACGTGCCACCGGCAAAATCGTGCTCGCCGAAGGTCCCCGCCTGGACGATCAACTCACGCGCCGCTGCGACATCGGTGTTGACCAGCGTCAATGATGCGCTGTGGTGACTCAATCCATCGACCAGCGCCGCCACATCCTCCGGCAGCCCGGGCCGTTCACCGGCAGGGTCGAAGTAGCGGAAACGCGCATACTGCAACCCACCGTGATAGACATGCATCGGTCCCCCCATGGTCAGCTGCGCCAGCCCCTCGATGATCATCGGGGTGAGCTGCTGCCACATATGGATGGTCATGGACTCGCGGTAGTGGTCCATGGTCAGCGGGTCATTCTCGTCGCGGCGATAGGTGGCGATCTGAGCCGCGATGGTCGTGAGGTTCGCCTCGAGAATTTGCTCCGGATAGTCCGGCCACTGGCCGCGCATGAACCTGAACCACTGCGCCGTGTTGCCATTGAAACCCATATGCCCGCCGGCCGTCTTCTGGCCGTAGCTCGAATAGGCTGGGCTCACCTTGTCGAAGAGGTCATGCGCCCAGCCGCGCTCTGCACGAACGGCATCCGCCTCGTCCATCGACGTGGCCCAGAGATACACCCCGAACATCGGATGCGGATGGCGGAAGTCGCGCCAGCCTTCGTCGTAGTGCCGGTTCGGCACCAGCTCGCCCTGCCGCAGTCCCCACAGCATATCGAGCTGCGAACGCAGCAGGTTGAGGTGCTTCATGTCGCCGGTCAGCGCGGTGGCGTTCATGCCCGCGACCGATAGCGGCTCGAGCAATGACACCGAGCCATGCGGCCAGCGCCAGCCGTAATAGCCACCCCACCACTTGCCGTCGTTGTACTCGCCGATCTCGCCACTCAGCCCGATATTGTCCGGAATGATCCCACCATTGCGGCTGGTGCGCTCTTCCCACGCGGCGAGATAGTCGAGCACCCAGGTGCGGTACTTCTCCTCGCCCGTATAGGCGAAGGCATGCGTCATCAGCGCGCTGGCGCCGAGGTTGAGCGGCACGTCGCCACGCGACTGACGCTCGTTGATGCGCTGCAGGATCTGCTCGTAGACGGCATCGTCCGACCATGGCGTCTTCATGCCATAGCGGTCGATGCCGGGCAGATCCTCGAACGGGGGCAGGTATTCGTCGAGGATTTCGCGATGCGTCGACCAGTCCTCGGCGGTCTGCACATGGCGCGGCCCGCGGCTGCCGTTGATCGGCGAGCGGATCAGCCTGCGCTCGGCATCCCAGTTCAGCGCCTCCGCGTCCTCGCCGTTGTAGAAGCCGGCAAAGCGCCGCGTCCGCTGGCGGTCCTTGAGCACGTCTGGGTCGGCGAGGCCGAGGAAGTAGAAGAACAGGTTGCTCTCGCCGTGGTGCATCCAGTCGTAATAGGCATCGAACTCGCGGTGGATCTGGCCGTACTCGGTCCACTGCCAGGTGATGCCGTCCCAGATGGTCCGGCTGCGCTCGTAGACTTCGCGTGCGCCGCCCAATGCGTAGTAGAGCGGCATGTTCATGAACCCCTCATAGGGGTCGTCCGAACCGTCCATGCCGGGCCACTCGGTGCGCCAGATCAACGTCCCGTCAGGCCGTGTGTAGCGGTCGGCGAACTCGATCGCAGCCTTGTCGAGGGTCGCGAAAATCTGCCGCTGCAACAACGCCCAGCGCGGGGGTGTAGCAACCTTCGTTGCGGTGACTTCGGGCAGGCCGGAGAGTGGATCCGCCATGGCGCTCACTCGTAGACCGTAGTGCCGGTGGCGTGCTTCCTGATCCAGTCCCAGTTGAGATTGTAGCCGAGGCCAACGCCCTGCGGCACGGGCACGCAACCGTCCTTGTCCACGGCATCGAGATCGTCGGAATAATCGTCCGCGTGCACCTGGTGCTGGCTCTTCCAGCCGGCGACCTTGGGGTTCACCAGGCCCAGTTCGTAGTAGTTCGTGTTGCGGATCGCCGCCATGCAGTGACGCGGCGCATGGCCCGGCGCGTGGATCTCGCAATCCATGCCGAAACCCTCGGCCACGTGCGCCAGCTTCATCACGCCGGTAATGCCGCCGTCATAGTCGACATCGGCGCGCACATAGTCGGTGCCCTCGGCGATGAGGTTGTCGACGCGGGATTCGATGCCGCGGATGTGCTCGCCCATCAGGATCGGTGTCTTGATCAGCTCGCGCAGCCGCTTGTGCGCATAGGCCGACAGACCGCCGTCCTTGTACGGGTCCTCGTACCAGAAATAGTTGGCCTCGTCGCAGGCCTGACCGACCTTGAGCGCATCACCAAAATTCTCGTACTCGCAGCCCGGATCGATCATCAGGTCCATGGTGTCGCCCACTGCCTTGCGGGTGGCGAGCACGGCCTGTTGTTCGCGGCGGATCGGCCCATGGCCCCAGCCGTGGATCTTGAACGCCGGATAGCCCATCTCGCGGCACTGCACGGCGAAATCGCCGAAGGCCTCGGGGCTGTCCAGGCCGCCATTCTCGTCACCGTGGAAGGTCGAGGCATAAGCCGGCAGCTTGTCGCGCCAGCCGCCGAGCAACTGGTAGACTGGCTGGCCGGCAACCTTGCCGGCAATGTCCCACAGCGCGCAGTCGATCGGCCCCATGCCGAACTTGTCGTGCTTGCGCAGCGCCCGCTTGAGGTCGTTCCAGATCAGCTCGCGCTCGAGCGCGTTCTTGCCGATCAGGTACTGCGCCGCCATCGCGACCTGTGCATAGGAAACGCCGACGCCGCCGGAATATTCTCCGGTGACACCGGCCTCGGTTTCCACCGTCATGACATAGTCGGTAAACTCGACTTCGCCACCCTTGAGGTAGACGTGGTTGAAGCCGTTATAGTCGCCGACGAGATCGCGCCGCTTCCACTTGTACTGGGTCACGGTCAGGCGCTTGATGCGTAGGTCTTTCATAGTATCCCTCGAATTGGGTGGCCGGGCGACCTCAGATGCGGTTGCCGCTCTCCGGGTCGAACAGGTTCACCTCGACCGCATTGACCGCCAGTGTCAGCGTCTCGCCGAGCTTGGGTCGGTCGCGCGAGCCGAGGCGTGCGGTGATCAGCTGTCCGCCAACCGATACGATCACCATCGTGTCGGGACCGGTCGGTTCCACCACATCCACCTTGCCGCTGAGCGTGGAGGGTCCATTGCCAGCACTGATGCTTTCGGGGCGGATACCGGCGACAACCTTCCGTCCGGCATAGGGGCCGACATCCTGCGCCAGCCCGGGCAATGGCAGCACGCCATCGCCGTGCCGCAACACAAAAGTCTCGCCATCCTTCTCCAGCGTACCGGCGAGGAAGTTCATCGTGGGCGAGCCGATGAAACCGGCGACGAACATGTTGGCCGGACGCTCATAGATGGTCTGCGGATCGGCGATCTGCTGGATCACGCCTTCCCGCATCACCGCCACCTTGGTGCCGAGCGTCATCGCCTCGACCTGGTCGTGGGTCACGTAGACGACGGAGGTGCCGAGCCGGTCGTGGAGACGCTTGATCTCGGTGCGCATCTCGACGCGCAGCTTCGCATCGAGGTTCGAGAGCGGCTCATCGAAGAGGAACAGGTCAGGGTCGCGCACAATGGCGCGGCCCATGGCAACGCGCTGCCGTTGCCCGCCCGAGAGCTGCGCCGGCTTGCGGTCGAGCAGGTGCTCGATCTGCAGCAGTTCTGCCGCCTTCTGCACGGCCGCGTCGCGTTCCGTCTGCGGCACCTTCCGCATTTCGAGGCCGAAGCCGATGTTCCGGCGCACCGGCATGGTGGGGTAGAGCGCGTAGCTCTGGAACACCATGGCGATGTTGCGATCCTTGGGATGCACGTCGTTGACGTTGCGGTCCCCGATCAGGATGTCGCCGCCCGAACTCGGCTCCAGCCCGGCGATGATCGAGAGCAACGTGGACTTGCCGCAGCCCGACGGACCGAGCAGCACCAGGAAGCCGCCATCCTCGAGTTCGAGGTCGATGTTCTTGAGAACCTCGAGCGATCCGAAGCTCTTGCGGACACCATTGATCGATAGAGTTGCCATCGGCCCTAACCCTTGACTGCGCCGGCGGTGATGCCGGCAACCATGACGCGCTGCACGAGTGCGAAGAGCACGATCACGGGAATGATGGAGATGATGCCGCCGGCCGCCAGCATGCCCCAGGGCAACTGGAACTCGCCGACCATCAGTTGCAGGCCGACCGGCCAGGTACGCGAGCCCTGGCTCGTCGTCAGCATCAGGGCGAAGAGGTATTCGTTCCACGCGGCGATGGCGACGAAGACGCAGGTCGCCACGAGCCCGTTCCGCGCGATCGGAATGACGATGCGGAACATCGCGCCGATGCGGGTCGAGCCGTCGATGCGCGCGGCGCTTTCGAGCTCCTTGGGTGCAGCGTCGAAAAAGCCCTTCAGCATCCAGACGAAGAGCGGCAGGAGGAAGCTGGTATAGGCCACCGCGAGGCCCACCGAGCTATCGAGCAAGCCGAAGTTCCGCATCACCATGAACAGCGGAATGATCATCAGCACCGCCGGGAACATGCGCACGACGAGGTAGCCCAGCATGAGTTGGGTGCGCCCGGCGAAATTGAAGCGCGAGAACGAGTAGGACGCGATGGTGCCGGTGAGCAGGCAGATCAACACCGTCACCGACGTGGTGATGAGGCTGTTCATCACCAGCACCGGATAGCCGGACTGGTTCCAGAGCCGCACATACCAATCGAAGGTGAAGCGGGTGGGGATGTAGATCATGTTGCGCGTGACGATGTCCTCCTCGACCTTGATGGAGGTGAGGAAGGTCCAGATGATCGGGAACACGCAGACGAGGGCGAGCAGGATCAGCACTGCGTAGGCAATGAGGTCCCAGAGGAGTTTGGAGCCGGAGCGGGTCTGTGCCATGGCGCTAATCCTGGTTGACCTTGGAGAGCCGGATATAGATGTAGGCAAAGCCCATCAGCAGGATGAACATCACCACGCTGAGCGCGCCCGCATAGCCGAAGTTGAAGTCCTTGTAGGCCATCTGGAAGGCGTAAAGGCTGAGCACCTGGGTCGACCGCCCCGGACCGCCCGACGTCAGGATCAGCAACAGGTCGGGCGAGTTGACGAGGCCGATCACGCGCAGGATCACCGCCGCCGCGATGATGGTCTTGAGCATCGGCAGGGTGATCAGCCGCAGCTGTGCGAAGGGCCCCGCGCCGTCAATATCGGCGGCCTTGTAGAGGTCAGACGGGATGCCTTTGAGCCCCGCCATGATCAGCAGCGTAAAGAACGGGAAACTGTGCCAGACCTCGACCACGATGGCGGCGCCCATCGCCGTCGTCGGGTCGGCGAACCAGGCCTTGTACGCCTCGAGCCAGCCGATGCGCACCAGGACGTCATTGATGACGCCGAGGCGTGGGTCGAGCATCAGCGCCCACATATGGCCGGCGACCACGTTGGGGAGGAAATAGGGGACCAGGATCAGCACCGCCAGCACCTTGGTGCCCGGCAGGTTGCGATTCAGCGCCAGCGCAGCAACGAGGCCGACCAGGAATTCGAGGGCGATCGAACTCGTGACCCAGACCGCGGTATTGCGCAGCGAGACCCAGAAGATCGGGTCGGTCAGCATGCGCTGATAGTGCTTGAAGGCGACGAACGCGCCATTGCCCGCCGGCCGGTTGAGCCGCATCTCGGTGAAGCTCATCTGCATGCCGTAGACGGTGGGGTAGAGAACCACAGCGGTAATGAGCAGCGCACTGGGGAGCAGCAGCAGGTACATCCAGTACCTTGTCTCGGACAGTTCGCCGATCAGGCGAACCGGATTGAGGCTGTCCCAGACCGAACGCGGCGGGGGACTGGCAGCGTTGACGCGGCTCATCGGATCTCCCGGAGGATGGGGCATGGAAAAACGAACAGGCGACGGCCGTTATGGCCGCCGCCCGCAGGAGGACTGCTTAGGAAGTCGCTTCGGCGAGGCCGGCGATCATCTCATCGACGGCCTGCTCGGGCGTCGCTTCGCCGATTAGAATCCGCTGGAAGGCCGGGAGCACCGTGCTCTCTGCCCAGCCGGCAGCGCCGGGGAAGCTGGGCTGCGGAATGCCGAAGCCCAGCGTATCGGCGGCAGCCTTGTACATCGGGTTGCCGGAGATACGTTCGTCGGCCGCGGCGGCCGTCGAGGCCGGGAAATAGCCGGTCTTTTCGAGGAAGGCCACGGCAGCATCCGGCTCGCCCCAGAACTTGATCCATTCCCAGGCCGCATCGGCGTCCTCGGGCTTGGTGATCGTGTTGTAGGCGTAGGCGAGACGCGCCACGCGATTCACCGGGCCGGCCGGGATCGCCATGGTGCCGAACTGCACGCCCGGCTCGAGCTTGGACGCGATGTCCTGATACGAACCGGTATGGTGATAGATCATCGCCGTCTGGCCGGTCTGGAAGCCTTCGATGATCTGGCGGAAGCCGTCGTTGGCAGCGCTCGGCGGCGCGGCGTTCTTGGCGAGGTCGGACCAGTAGGTGACGCCTTCGATGGCCTTCTCACGATCAAG
>DASWWF010000217.1:0-5042 GCA_036401035.1 Devosia sp. | reverse complement strand
CCGGTGCGCGATCCGAACGTGCCGGAATTCCTCGCCCTCAACCCCAATGCCCAGGTGCCGGTGATTGTCGATGACGGCTATGTGCTCTGGGAGAGCAACGCCATCATGACCTATCTGGCCCGCAAGCACCGCTCCGGTCTCTTGCCCGCCGACCCGCAGGGGCAGGGCGTGGTCGAACAGTGGCTTTACTGGCAGCTGGGCGAGCTCAACCCGGCCTGGGGCTATGCGGTTTACGCGCTGCTGCGCAAGAACCCGGCCTTCGACGATGCGGCGCGCACCGCCGATTCCATCGCCAGGTGGACGGCCAAGATGGAAATCCTCGATGGGCAGCTCGAAAAGACCGGGGCCTTCGTCTGCAGCGCGGACTTCACCCTCGCCGATATCGCGCTGGCGCTCTCGTGCCACCGATGGTTCTCGACGCCCTTCGACCGCAAGGACCTGCCGGCGGTCACGGCCTTCTACGAGACGATGAAGACGCGCCCCGCCGGGGCGCCATGGCTGACGGCGGAAACGCCGTAAAGCGCGAAACCCGCCACGGCAGGACCGGGGCGGGTTCCGAAACTCGTCGAAGGACCGACTTCTGTCAGCCTTCGCGGTAGTGCTGAATCCAGGTCGTCCGCAGACCGGCAAGACCATGCTTGTCGATGGCAGCCTGCCAGTTGAGGAACTCGTCGACGCTCAGCGTATAACGAGCGCAAGCCTCTTCGAGGCTCAGCAGCCCACCGCGAACGGCGGCAACAACTTCGGCCTTCCTACGGATGACCCAACGCCGTGTATTCTTCGGCGGCAGGTCCGCGATCGTCAACGGACTTCCATCCGGGCCGATCACGTATTTTACGCGAGGACGCATTTGAACGGTCATCTACTCATTACTCAAACTGACCACCCGTGAACCCTAGCCCAACGCGCTTAAAATTGGGTGAAGCGAAAACTTACAATGGGTTAAGACCGTCCCGCCAAACTGTACTTGTCTAGGCCGAAAGCAGCGTGGCAGCCGGTTGGCCCAACCGGTAGCGTCCGGCCGCAAGGAGACGCACAATGGCCAAGGATTTTCCGGCGCTCACCGCGCATCACCGCGAGTTCATCGCCCGCCAGCACATGTTCTTCACCGCCTCGGCCGCCGCCAGCACGCGGATCAACATTTCGCCGCGCTCGACCGACTGTTTCCGCGTCACCGGCGATAATTCGGCCTGCTACCTCGATCGCACCGGCAGCGGCAACGAGACCTCGGCGCATCTCCTCGCCGATGGCCGCATGACCATCATGTTCTGCGCCGTGGACGGTCCGCCGCTGATCCTGCGGCTCTATGGCCGCGGCCGCGTCATCCACCGCGGTGCGGATGACTATGGGCGCCTGCTCTCGGAATTGTTCGCTGACAAGGAGCCGCTCGGCGCCCGCCAGATCGTCTGGCTCGACTTCGACCTGGTCAAGACCTCATGCGGCTACGGCGTGCCGCTCTTCGACTACCGCGAGGAGCGCGACACCATGGACCGCTGGGCCGAAGCCAAAGGCCCCGACGGCATCGTGGCCTACTGGAAGGAAAAGAACGTCACTAGTATGGATGGCCTGCCCACAGGCATGCCGATCTAGCAATCGGCGAACCTACCCCGCTGGCGGGGGAGGGAGACCGCCCGTGGCGCGGGCAACCTCAGTCTGAGTGTCCCGGTCAGGTCTCCGCCGGCGGATCCTCTGCAGCCGCCTTCTGACGCACAGAGAGCACGGCCGACATGTTCACGCGCGCGGCGCCCACGATCAGCACCGGCTCCGTGCCGGTGAGGTCCACGCCGGTGACTTCGCCGGTCATTTCGGTCGCCACGTCGATCAGCTGGCCGTTGGAATTGCGGGCCTGGATGCTGATCGAATAGGTGCCGTCGGGCCGTTCGGTGCCATCGGTGCCGACGCCGTCCCAGTTGAAGACGCTCTCGCCCTTGTTGACGTTGCCTTCCTTCTGGAACACGACATTGCCGTTCTTGTCCTTGACCTGCACGGTGATCTGCGCCGGTTCGTCCACGGCGAAGTGCCAGCGCGCCGCGCCGTCCACCAGCTCGCTCTTGACGCCCGAGGCGGTGATTTCTTTGCCGATATAGCCAACCGCCTGCGACGAGCCGGCATTCTGGTTGGCCAGCATCATGGCTTCGAGGAACTGGTTGGTCTTGAGCTGCTGTTCCACGCCCGTGAACTGCACCAGCTGCTGGGTAAACTGGTTGGTATCGAGCGGGTCGAGCGGGTTCTGGTTCCGCAACTGCGTGGTCAGGATCTGGAGGAAGGTGTCGAAATTGTCGGCAATGCCCTGCCGCGAGCCGGTGAGCGCGCTGGTATTGCTCGAGCCGCTGACGCCGTTGACTGCCATGGAAACCTCCTAGACGAACAAGTTCACGCCGCTGGCCGAGGCCAAGCCGCGATACTGGGTGGTGGTCGTTGCGATTTCGGCCGCCTCGTCGGCGCCCGGACTACGGTTCTGCAGGAACGGGTTGTGGCCGTTCTGCTGTTGCTGCTGGCCCTGCCCGTCGCGGGCGAAGGGGTTCTGGCGCAGCGAGAATTCGAGATTGGTCTTGCCGCTGTCGAGGCCGGCCTGGGCCAGTGCCTTTTCCAGCGAGCGCTGGTCGCGCTGCATCAGGTCGAGCGTTTCGGCGCGCTCCACGGTCATGCGCGCATGCACATTGCCGTCGCCGTCCACCTGCATGCGCACGTCGATGCGGCCGAGTTCGGGTGGGTCGAGGCGGATCTGGAAGCGCGAGGCGCCCTGGCTGAACTGGCGCACGACCTCGAACGCCACCTGCGGCATGTTGATCTGCTGCACCGGCGCCTGGTAGGCGGCATGCACGGCCTTGGGGGTGACCACGCCCATGTCGGTCTTGACCTGCGCGCCCGCCGCCTGTGCCGGCTGCGTCTGCTGCTGCTCGGCCAGCTTTTCGGCGCGGGCATCGGCGAGGTGGGCGGCGAAGTTGCCGCGCTCGCGCGGCTTGTTCTCGGCCTCGGCGCGTTCGGCTGGCTTGGTGTCCTTGGCCACCGGCTTGTCTTCCGGCTTGCCGAGTTCGGTTTCCTTGGCGGCAGCCAGCGGCTCGGTCTTGGGCGCTTCCGTCGTCTGCTTGGACGCCGGCACTGCAGCGACGGCCGGTGTCGGCAGCGCCGGAGCGGTGAACGGCGACGGGGCAGGGGTGGGCTTGGCGGCCTCCGGCTTGGGCGCCAGCAGCGCATCAAGATCGGCGGTATCGATGCCGGCTGCGATCTTGGCGATGGTTTCGGGGTCGAGAGTCTGGCTCGCAAGCTTCTGCGCCAGCGCTTCGAGCTTGGCGGCAACGTCCGGCAGCTTGACCTCGAGCTTTTCAGCCACTTCGGTCAGCTTGGCGACCAGCTTGCCGATCGGAGTCTCGGCATCGACCGTATCGCCCTCGGCCTTCGGCTTGGGCTTGCCGGTCTCGTCGGTGGCCGGCTCTTCTTCGATCACCGGTGTCTTGACCGCCTCGACGGCCTTGAGGAAGTCGTCGGCCAGCTTGGTGTCGGGCTTGCCGGCCTCATCGCCTGCCTCGGGCAGCTCATAGCCCGGCGGCAGCGGCTTGTTCTCCATCACCAGCCCGCCATCGAGATCGATGTTGGCGGCGAGGTTTTCGCCCTTGCTCGGCTGCAGGGTCACCACCGGCTCCTGCGGCACGGCGAGGCCGAGCAGCGCCGCGATGGCGTTGAGCGTGTCGTCGAGCTTTTTCTGCAGCGCCGGATCGATCGGCTGGTCGTTCTTGACCGCCTCGTCGATCGCCGCTAGCGCCGCGGTCAGGTCCTTGAGCAGGGTCTTGGCTTCCTGCTCGATGGGCGTGGCTTCGGCCGGTGCGGTGACTTCGGGCGTGGTGGTGGGCACCTGCAGCGCGGCGTCGAGCGCCAGGTCGACATCGACGAGGTTGGCCATCTGCGAAGCCGGCGGCGGGTTGTCCGCGCCAGTGTCACCGCCCGTCGGCTGTTCGCCGCCGGTCAGCGTCTGTGCCAGCATGGCCAGCAGCGCGTCGACGAAGCCCACGGGGGCGCCGCCTTCTTCGGCTGCGCCCGCGGCGACACCGGTGGTGACCATGCTGTTGCCCGGGGTGACTGGGCTGAACCCGACTGTGACGGACACGTACGCGGCCTCGAAAGACACATTGATCCACCCCTTCCCTTGCACGCCCCGTGCCAGTTCGGGTTTTCCCATGGAGTCAATGGCTTAGCGATAGGGTGCCTGTTCCTGAGTCACGCAACGGCCCGGCAGATTCACGCCAGATCGGCAAATGTTGCCGGGCCGGCTGGTTCGCTCAGCCGCAGCGGTCGAGCACTTTCTTGATCGCCGCCGACGAGCCCTTCGCCCCAAATGCATGGGTGTCGAACACATCCAGGCCACCGGCCGCCTTGGGGCGGACATAGGCAACGCGGATCGTCGCCTTGGCGCCCTGCGCGATCCGTGCCCACTGCCGCGCCACCGGGCCGCGGACGATCACCGAGCTGCCGTCGCTGTGGATCAGCGGCATGTCCGGCGCAAAGCTGCTGCCGCTGGCCGAAACGCTGCTGCCCTCGGCCGGGTCCGGGGTGATGACGAGGTTCATGGCGCTGGCGCCCGCCACCTGCTTGTGCGGTGCGCGGACCCAGAAGCCCATCGCCAGGTCGCCGCCGCGGCAGGCGAACTGGAACTGCGCCGCGCCATTGTCGAGATAGGCGATCGGCACGCTGCCGTCCTCGTAGGTCCACTCTTCCGCCGCTGCCGCGACCGTCGTCGCGAGCAGCACGAGAACCGCCGCCATCATCCTGCGCATAGGCATCTCCAAATCAGGGCCGGACCGTAGTCGAGGCGTCCCCTGATCCGCAACAGCGCGTCGGCCTATCCGGCCATCACGGCCTCATTGGCCGCATGCATCTTCGCCAGCGCCGATACCGGCGGCCGTGGGGCGCCGAGGTGGAGATGGCGCAACTCGTCCATGAACTCGGCCCAGAGTTCCGGGCCGCCGTCTTCGAGCACCTGCGCGGTCGGGGTGAGTTCCGCCGAGGGCAGCGCATGCTTCATGCCCCAGCTGCCCATCACCGCC
>DASWWF010000216.1:0-2200 GCA_036401035.1 Devosia sp. | reverse complement strand
CCCGACTTGGCACGCGGCGTGCATTGTCATTCTCGACAACGCTTAACGCGATCAACCGGCGTCCAAAGATGGGCGCTCCCAGACAGGCAAGGCTGCCAGCAGGACGCCACCGGCCCCACAAGGCCCGTGTGCACCACCTGTTGGCAGCCTTTTTCTGTTTGACGAGCCGAGGGGCATCCCCGGCGCCGGGGACACGCAAACCGGAGAGACCTGATGACCACCAAAGTGCCCACCACTTCCCTCCTCAGCCGGCGGGCCTTCCTCGCCGCCGGTACGGCGACCGCCGCAACGCTGCTCGCCGCCAGGACGCTGTTTCCCTCGGGCGCCTTCGCCCAGGGCGCCGGCCCCGAAGTCACCGGCGCCAAGCTCGGCTTCATTGCGCTGACCGACTCGGCGCCGCTGATCGTCGCCAAGGAGAAGGGCCTCTTTGCCAAGCATGGCGTGCCCGATGTCGAAGTGCTCAAGCAGGCCAGCTGGGGCGCGACGCGTGACAATCTGGTGCTGGGCGGCGCCGCCAACGGCATCGACGGCGCGCATATTCTGACGCCCATGCCCTATCTCATCTCCACCGGCATGGTGACGCAGAACAACCAGCCGCTGCCGATGTCGATCGTGGCGCGGCTCAACCTCGACAGCCAGGGCATCTCGGTATCGCAGGAATACAAGGATGCCGGCGCAGGGCTCGATGCCGCGCCACTCAAGGACGTCTTCGCGGCCAAGAAGGCCTCAGGCAAGGACGTCACCGTCGCCATGACCTTTCCGGGCGGCACGCATGACCTCTGGCTGCGCTACTGGCTGGCCGCCGGCGGCATCGATCCCAACAGCGATGTCACCACCATCGTGGTGCCGCCGCCCCAGATGGTCGCCAACATGAAGGTCGGCAACATGGATGCCTTCTGCGTGGGCGAGCCGTGGAACGAGCAACTGGTCAACCAGGGCATCGGCTTTACCGCCACGACCACGGGCGAGCTCTGGAAGGGTCACCCTGAAAAGGCGCTGGCGCTGCGAAACGATTTCATCGAGGCCAATCCCAACGCCACCCGGGCCATCCTGATGGCGGCGATGGAAGCGGCGCAGTGGGCCGACGACTTTGCCAACAAGGAAGAGCTCGCCACGATCCTCGGTAAGCGCAGCTGGTTCAACGTGCCGCCCAAGGATGTGCTGGGGCGTTTGAAGGGCGACATCAACTACGGCAATGGCCGCGTCGCCACCGCCACCGGGCTCGAGATGAAGTTCTGGAAGGACCATGCGTCCTATCCGTTCAAGAGCCACGATGCCTGGTTCCTCACCGAGGATATCCGCTGGGGCTACCTGCCGGGCGACACCGACATCAAGGCGCTGGTCGATCAGGTGAACCGCGAGGACCTGTGGCGCGATGCAGCGACTGCCCTCGGCGTCGCCGCGGCCGATATCCCGGCCTCGACCTCGCGCGGGCCGGAGACCTTCTTTGACGGCAAGGTGTTCGATCCCGAAAACCCCACCGCCTATCTCGACAGCCTCGCCATCAAGGCGATGGTCTGACGCTCTCCCAGCATCCTTGCGGGGCGCCTCCCGAGCGCCCCCTCCCCTCCTCCATGAAGCGGACCACACCGATGAGCGCAGAGGCCCAATTCGAAACCGTCACCCCGATCAAACCCAAGGCGCAGGTGGTGACCCTGCCGCGCCCGACACGGCGCAAGCTGGAAGGGGCCAAGTGGCTGCGGATCGTCGCGCAGAACGTGGTGCCGCCCGCCATCGTCCTGGCCCTCGTGCTGCTGGTCTGGCAGTTGGCCTTTGCCGATCCGATGAGCTCCCTGCCCTCGCCGATGCTGGTCTGGGAACAGGCGCAGGAGCTGATCGTCAATCCGTTCTTTGACTATGGCAATGGCGATATCGGCTTGGCCTGGCGCGTCTTCGCCTCGCTGCAGCGCGTGGCCATCGGCTTCGGCCTCGCCGCAGTCGTCGGCGTCGCGCTCGGCGCCTTCATCGGGCAATCGGTGTGGGCGACGCGCGGGCTCGACCCGATCTTCCAGATCCTCCGCACGGTGCCACCTCTGGCCTGGCTGCCGCTGTCGCTGGCGGCGTTCCGCGACAGTCATCCCTCGGCGATCTTCGTGATCTTCATCACCGCCATCTGGCCGGTGATCATCAACACCGCGGTGGGCGTACGCAACATCTCCGCCGATTATCGCAATGTCGCCCGCGTGCTGCGGCTCAACCC
>DASWWF010000215.1:0-3207 GCA_036401035.1 Devosia sp. | reverse complement strand
TCCACCACCGGCACCTATATGGACTACATGAAGACGGTCTATGCACGCGCATCGGGGTCGGAACTCCTGCAGGTGCCGCTGACCAGCTTCGACAACGAATATCAGCTCACCCCGCTGGGCGCCGAAAGCTGGACCCAGTCGGAAGACGGGCTCACCTGGACCTTCAAGCTCCGCGACGGCCTCGTCTGGAGCGACGGCGAACCGCTCAAGGCCAGCGACTACGTCTTTGCCCTGCAGCACGCCGCAGTCTCCGGCTATGACTTTGCCTGGTACTGGGATTTCGCCGGCGGCATCAAGAACTGGAAGGAAGTCACCGAGGGCAAGGCCGAAGCCACGACGCTCGGCCTCAACGCCGTCGACGACAAGACCCTCCAGATCACCTCCACCGCGCCCAAGCCCTATATGCCCAGCGTCGTCTCGCTCTGGTATCCGGTGCCCAAGCATCAGTTCGACAAGTTCGGCGACGATTGGTCGACCAAGGTCGAGAACGTCGTCTCCTCGGGCCCGTTCAAGCTGCAGTCCTGGGAGAAATCGAACAACTCCGTCGTCCTGGTCAAGAACGAGACCTATACCGGCCCGTGGCCGGCCGAGGTCGATGAACTCACCATGGATCCGTCGGTCGGCCTCCCCGAAGTCGGCATGCCCGCCTTCCTCGCCGGCGATCTCGCCTTCACCTCCCTCAATGCCGGCCAGATCCCGGCCATGCAGGGCCGGATGCCCGAGCAGATCCGCACCAACACGGTGTTCGCGACCTCCTACATCTCGTTCGATCTCGAAGCCGCGCCCTTCGACAATGTCGATGTGCGCCGCGCCTTCTACTATGCGGTCAACCGCGACGAACTGACCAAGACCGTGCTCAAGGATATCGCCATCCCGGCCGGCTCGATCCTTCCGGTGGGCTATCCGGGCTGGAGCGAGAACACCGCCAAGCAGGCCGTGTTCGATCCGGCCAAGGCCAAGGAATTCATGGCCAAGGCCGGCTATCCGAACGGCGAAGGCTTCCCCACCGTCGAAGTCTGGTTCCGCGAAGAAGGCGGCTATAACGGCGCCATCCTGCCGCCGATGGCCCAGTACCTCCAGGCCCAGTTCAAGGACATTCTGGGGATCACCATGAACATCAAGGTGATGCCGGGCAAGGACTGGATGGAAGGCATGCTCGGGCGCAAGAACAACCTCTACATCGCGCCCTACGAGTACGACTATCTCGACCCGTCGAACTTCTACGGCATCTTCTACAATGGTGGCCGTCACAGCTACCACGTGCCCGAATATGACAAGCTCGTCGCCGAAGCGGACTCGAACCCCAACTGGGATGAGCGCGTAAAGCTCTACGAGCAGGCCGAGCAGGTGATGATCGACCAGGGCCTCATCGTGCCGCTGGTGCACCCGATCATCATGGCCGTTGTCAGCGAGGACATCACCGGCCCGGGCGTCACACCCAACAGCAAGGGTTTTACCCCGCTCGATCGTATCGGCAACTTCCTCTACTCGCATATCTCCGTAAAGCCGTAGCATCCACTCGCGCTCCCGGCTCGGGCCGGGGGCGCATCCCTCCACGGGAGACCAGGGCAGCGCATGGTACTGGCCGAAATCAAGGGACTGCGCGTCGGCTTCAGCCAGCATGGCGGCACCATCGACGCCGTCCGCGGCGTCAGCTTCTCGATCAACGACGGCGAAAGCCTCGGCATCGTCGGCGAGTCCGGTTCGGGCAAATCCGTCACCTGCATGGCGCTGCTGCGCCTGCTCGCCCCCACTGCCAAGGTCACCGCCGACGCCATGATGCTCGATGGCGTCGACGTCATGAAGGCCGACAAGCAGACGCTCTCCGCCCTGCGCGGCCGCTCAGCCGCGATGATCTTCCAGGATCCGATGACCGCCTTCGACCCGGTCTTCACCATCGGCCACCAGATCGTCGAGACCATCCGCACGCATCGCCGCGTCTCCAAGCGCGAGGCGATGGCCGAAGCCGAACATCTGCTGACCCGCGTCGAAATCGGCAATGCCAAGGACGTGCTCGGCTACTATCCGCACCAGCTCTCGGGCGGCATGCTGCAGCGCGCCATGATCGCCATGGCCCTGAGCTGCCGTCCAAAACTGCTCATCGCCGACGAGCCGACCACCGCGCTCGATGTCACCATCCAGGCCCAGATCCTCCAGCTCATCAAACAGCTGCAGGCCGAGTTCGGCATGGCCCTGATCATGATCACCCACGATCTCGGCGTCATCGCCGAAACCGTCGATCGGGTCATCGTCATGTATGGCGGCCGGGTGATGGAGGAAGGTCCGGTGCAGCAGATCTTCGATGCCCCCACCCACAGCTACACCCAGCAGCTGCTCGCCAGCCTCGCGGCCGGATCGGTCAAGCCCGCCCCCGCCGAGGCCGCCGAGGTCATCGCGCCGGCGCTCGAACTGCGCGACCTCTCCAAGGTCTATCACCTGCGGCGCCGTGGCCGGGTCTTCAGCACCTATGTCGATCACCACGCCGTCCGCGGCGTCAGCCTCACCTTGCCCCGCAACGGCATCATCGGTCTCGTCGGCGAGTCCGGCTCGGGTAAAAGCACCACCGGCATGATGGCTTTGCGGCTCACTGAGCCGACCGCCGGCAGCATCCTCGTCGACGGCACCGACATCAGCACCCTCGATACCGCCGCGCTCAAACCCTACCGGCGCAGCATGCAGGTCGTGTTCCAGGACAGTTACTCGGCGCTCGACCCGATGATGACGCTGGCCCAGATCGTCGCCGAGCCACTGCACATCCACAACACCATGCCGCCACGCCAGCAGACCGAACTGGCGCTCGATTGGCTCGAAAAGGTCGGGCTCGACCGCAGTTTCGGCCAGCGCTATCCACACGAACTCTCGGGCGGCCAGCGGCAGCGCGTCGCCATCGCCCGTGCTCTCATTCTCGAGCCCTCGGTGCTGATCGCCGACGAGCCGACCTCGGCTCTCGACGTCACCGTCAAGGCGCAGATCATTGCGCTGTTGAAGAACCTGCAGCGTGAGATGGGGCTCTCCATGCTCTTCATCAGCCACGATCTCAGCGTCATCCGCTCGCTCACCGATACGGTCGCGGTGATGTATCGCGGCCGCATCGTCGAGCAGGCGCCCACGGCCTCGCTCTTTGCCGGCCCGCAGCACCCCTATACGCGCGCCTTGCTCGATGCGATCCCGGCCACCAATCCGCGCGATCGCCGGCAGCGTAAATTC
>DASWWF010000214.1:0-4595 GCA_036401035.1 Devosia sp. | reverse complement strand
AAGGCGGCCGGCCAGTCGCATGTCGCGGCCGCCCGGCCGAAGCCGCCGCAGGCCAAGGTGCCGGAGACGGGACCGATGGCGGACATGCTCAAGAAGCTGTTCAAGAAGGACGACGCCAGTTCCTGAAACCGGCATTGACTTAGGACCCGTTCCGCACGAAGTGGAGCGGCAGAGAATTCGGAGAGTTTCATGGGCTTCAAGATGGGCATTGTCGGCCTGCCGAACGTCGGCAAGTCGACCCTTTTCAACGCGCTGACGCGCACCGCCAACGCCCAGGCCGCCAACTTTCCATTCTGCACCATCGAGCCGAATACCGGCGAAGTCGCCGTGCCCGACGCGCGACTCGACCAGCTGGCGGCCGTCGGCAAGAGCCAGCAGATCATCCCGGCGCGGATGAGCTTTGTGGACATTGCCGGCCTCGTCAAAGGCGCCAGCAAGGGCGAAGGCCTCGGCAACCAGTTCCTCGCCAACATCCGCGAATGCGACGCTATTGCCTACGTGCTGCGCTGCTTTGAGGACGGCAACATCATCCACGTCGCCAACAAGGTCGATCCGCTGGCCGACGCCGAAGTGGTCGAAACCGAGCTGATGCTGGCCGACCTCGAGAGCCTCGAAAAGCGCCGGACCGGCGTCGAGAAGAAGGCCAAGCAGGGCGACAAGGAAGCCAAGGTGACGCTCGACCTGATCGACCGCGCCCTGCCCCTGCTGCGCGACGGCAAGTCGGCACGGCTGGTGCAGCGCAGCGAGGACGAGGAGAAGGCCTTCCGCGAGCTGCAGCTGCTGACCTCCAAGCCCGCGCTCTATGTCTGCAATGTCGACGAGGGTTCGGCGGCCACCGGCAACGCCATGAGCAAGCAGGTCGAAGAGTATGCCAAGCAGCACAACGCCGCGGTGATCGTCATTTCGGCCGAGATCGAGAGCCAGCTCGCCCAGCTCCCCGACGCGGAGCAGAACGAGTATCTCGATACGCTGGGGCTGCATGAGCCGGGGCTGAATCGATTGATCCGCGAAGCCTACCAACTGCTTGGCCTGCAAACCTATTTCACCGTCGGACCGAAGGAAGCGCGCGCCTGGACCATCCACAAGGGTGACCGGGCTCCGCAGGCGGCCGGCGTCATTCATACTGACTTCGAGCGCGGCTTTATCCGGGCGCAGACCATCGCCTTTGACGACTATGTGTCCCTGGGCGGTGAAGTCCCCGCCAAGGAAGCCGGTAAGGCGCGCGACGAAGGCAAGGACTATGTCGTCAAGGATGGCGACGTCATGCTTTTCAAGTTCAACACCTGATACTGCGATTCATTGATGGAACAGCACCTCGCCACGTGGTGGTCGATCACCTCGGCCTACGCGAACGCGCCCACAACCCTGTTCGATACGCCGTTCCAGCCGCTTGCCCTGCTACCGACGCTGGGGCTCGTCTGCCTGCTGGTGGGTCTGGCGCTGGCGCTCAAGTGGCGGCAGCGTAAGGCGCTGTGGCTGCTCGCGCCGGGGCTGATCGCCGCGATGACGCCGATCACCATGCTGGTCGGCTTCGACATCCTTGGCTGGGTCGGGCTGGGCTTCATCGTCCTCGTCAGCATCGTCGGGCTGCTGCTCTGGGTGGGCATCATCGCCAATGACGTACAGAAGCGCAGCTCCATCTGGCTGCTCGGTCTGTTCGAATTGAGCTACCTGCTCTATGTCGGCGGCGTCGCTGTCGCCATGATCTGGGGCGTCTAAAGCTGGTGCATTTGCCGCGCGGCGGGAGTAGAACAGCTCCCGTTGACGTATAGGGAATGCAAATGACCAACAGCGTTACAGCCGGCCGCCGCCATTTCGAGGATCTGGCGGTGGGCGAAGTGGTGCAGCTGGGCAGGACCACCGTCACCAAGGACATGATCATCGAGTTCGCCCGCGAATTCGACCCCTTCCCCTTTCATCTCGACGAGGACGCAGCGCGCAAGTCGCTGCTCGGCGGGCTCGCCTCCTCCGGCTGGCAGACTGCCGCCCTGAGTCTACGCATGCTGGTCGACAGCTTCCTGGGCACCGTCGCCTCGATGGGCGGCCTGGGCTTTTCTGACCTCAAGTGGAAAAAGCCGGTGATGAAGGGCGACACCATCAGCGGTACGGCGACCGTGGCGACGCTGCGCCGCTCGCGCTCGCACCCCGAGCGGGGGGTGGTGCAGCTCGACCTCGATATCCGCAACCAGAACGGCGAACCGGTGATGTCCATGCGCCTCGCCAACCTCATCGAGTTGCGCGATCCCAGCGCGCCCATGATCGAGGGGGAGAACCCGTGACGCGCTGGTTCGAAAACATCACCATCGACGAAGCCTTCCCGCTCGGCTCGCACACCTTCACCCAAGAGGAGATCATCCGCTTCGGCACGCTCTACGACCCGCAATATTTCCACGTCGATCCAGAAGCCGCCAAGGAGAGCCATTTCGGCGGCCTGGTGGCCTCGGGCTGGCATACGGTGTCGGTGGGCCACAGCCGCATGGTGGCGGCGCTGGAGGCCGAGGAACAGCGCCTGCTCGGCCTGGGCGAGGAGCCCGGTGTCTCCGGCCCCTCTCCCGGCGTCAACAAGATGGAGTTCAAGGCGCCGGTGCGGCCGGGCGACACGGTGACCTATACGCTCATCGTCACCGGCAAGCGGCCATCCAACTCGATTCCCGGCTGGGGCCTCCTTTTCAACACGATCCAAGCCAAGAACCAGCGCGACGAACTGGTGTACCACGCGGAACTGGTGGGGTTTTCGAAACTCCGCGATTACAGAATGCCGCTGCGGCTCAAGGTTCTTATGGCGTTGACCAAGATACCCGGATTGGGGACATTGCTGCGCCGCTGACGCGCAACGAATCCTGGTGAGCAGATACCCATGATGCGACAGACGATCCTGACCCTCGCCCTCCTTGCGGCCACGGCCGCGCCGGCCTTGGCCCAGGGCATGACCATCGCCGGGGTCGAAGGCAACTGGGCCTGCCGGGCGCTGATCGACGGCAAGAAGGCCGGCATCCTCACCATCTTCGCCGGGACCTATGGCTATGCCTCGGTGAATTTCGGCTCGAAGGCCTCGGGCACGGGGGCGGCCGAAATGTATTCGGACGGCGCCAAGTTCCTCGACGGCACGCTGGTGCAGGGCGCCGGCATCACCAAGGCGCTGATGGGCTTTGACGCGGACGGCAAGGACGCACTGACCCTTTACCAGCCGCAGCCCGACCAGACCGAAAAGCCGATCCTCGTCTGCTCGCCGCGGTAACCGCGGGTACTACGACCCGGGTTGACCTGGTCGCGCAACCGGGTTTATCAGACCGCCCTCAACCAAGAGGTATCGCCAGCAAATGATCTGAGAGCAACCGCGGACGCCCGAGTGTTTCCTTCCCACGCCTTGCGTGCGGCAGGTGATGCGCGGATGCCGGTCGGCGTGATGCTCCAGATGTGAGCCGGATTCTGTCCGGCATCCGTTGGTGTCCAGTCTTTCCCAGAACCCTGATCGCTAACGCGCCGTCGTGACCGTCGTCACGCGCGCCTCAGAACCCCGTTTTCCGCGTGTGAACGCCGGGACGGGGAAGGAGATGCTTATGCCCAAATTCATGACCTACCAGCGCCCTGCCCCGGTCAACAAGCAGAGCTGGAGCGGCAAGCCGGGCCATGCCTATGGCCCGGTCCGCAAGGCGCCGCAGCCGGAACTGCCCAAGACCCTGCCCAGTTCGATGCACCAGCTCGAACTGGCGCTGGGCAAGGGCGACGGCAGCAAGCACTAGCTCGTGCAGGCGCGGGCGCGCTCGAGCAGCAGCGTCCGCTCCCGCTCATTGCGGGTCAGCTCGGCGGCGCGGGTGAATTCCTCCCGCGCCTCCTCCAACCGGCCGAGCTTGAAGAGGAAATCGCCACGCACGCTAGGCAGCAGGTGGTAGTTCTTGAGCGCCGGAAACGCGAGCAGTTGGTCGGCGAGATCAAGCCCGGCCTGCGGCCCCTCGGCAAAGCCCAGCGCCACGGCCCGGTTGAGTTCGACCACCGGCGAGGGTGTGAGATCGGCCAGCTCGTCATAGAGTTCGACGATCTTTTCCCAGTCGGTATCGTCGGGCCTGCGGGCCCGGGCGTGGCAGGCCGCGATGGCTGCCTGCAGCGCGTACTGGCCGCGCGCGGTGCCGCTCTCGGCCTTGGCTAGTGCCGCGAGGCCGCGGCGGATCAGCATCTGGTCCCACAGCGCCCGGTTCTGCTCGAGCAGCAGGATCGGCTCGCCCCTGGCATTGGTGCGGGCCCTGGCGCGCGAGGCCTGGATTTCCATCAGCGCCACGAGGCCATGCACCTCGGTTTCGTCTTTTGCCAGATTGGCGACGATCCTGCCCAGCCGAAGCGCCTCGTCGCAAAGCTCGGTACGCAGCCACTCGGACCCGGCCGTAGCCGAATAGCCCTCGTTGAAGATCAGGTAGATGACCTCGAGCACCGACTCTAGCCGCTCCTGCCGGTCGGCGCCGCGCGGCACCTCGAACGGCACGCCGGCTTCCGCAATGGTGCGCTTGGCGCGCACGATGCGCTGCGCGATGGTCGGCTCGGGCACGAGGAAGGCGCGGGCGATCTCGTCGGTGGTGAGCCCGCCCATCAGCCGCAGCGTC
>DASWWF010000213.1:0-2836 GCA_036401035.1 Devosia sp. | reverse complement strand
TCGATCCAGACGCAGCCGCGCGATGGGCATTGCTGGATCGAGAGCGTCGCCGTGGCGCCGGAGATTCAGGGCCGCGGGTTCGGCAAGTTGCTGCTGGCGCATGGGGAGGATCTGGCGCGGGCGGCGGGCTTGTCGGAGATGCGGCTGCTGACCAATGGGAAGATGCTCGCCAACCGGCGGCTCTATGCAGCCTTGGGGTACACCGAGGACCTCGAGGAGCCGTATGGGGATGGGACGGTGGTCTATTTGAGCAAGCGGTTGGGGTGAGGGTCGAACGGACGCGGCGCCCCCTCCACCACGCTGCGCATGGTCCCCCTCCCCCGCAGGCGGGGGAGGATCATGGAGAGATCGCGCCCCAGCGCATCCTCACCCGTGACAACGGGGGAGGGGGACCAGACGAAGTCTGGTGGAGGGGGCGCCCGGCCAGCCCCCTACTTCCACCCCCGCCCATCCTCATACACCGCCGGCCCCTTGAGCTCGAGTTTGTTCCCCCACGGGTCGAGCACGTAGAAGGAGTTGCCCATGCCGCGGGCGCCACCGTGGATGGCTTCGCGCTCGATCTTGACGCCGTGTGCGGCGAGGTGGGCGCGCATGGCGTCGTGATCGAGGGGCGAGAGGGCGATGCAGACGTGGTCGACATTGCGGCCGCCCCTGACCGGCGGCACGGCGCTGGCGGCGCCCGGATGGGTGATGTCCCAGAGCACGATCAGCGCGGCGCCGCACCAGACCTGCTCCATGCCCAGCGTGGGGTAGGAATAGCCGGGCTGGCAGCCGAGCACGTCGGCGTACCACTTCACCGCCTTGCCGAGATCATCGACGATGAACACCACGTGGTCGATGCCGACCATGGAAAAGGGCGGCTTGCTCGGCTCAGTCATTGTTCCTCCAGCGGTCTTTCGCCGCGTCGTCTTCGTGCTTGGCCTCGACCCAGCGCTCACCCTCGGGCGTCGCTTCCTTCTTCCAGAAGGGGGCGTCGGTCTTGAGATAATCCATCAGGAACTCGGCAGCCTCGAAGGCGGCCTGACGGTGCGGCGCCAGCGTCATCACCTGGACGATCGGGTCGCCGGCGGGCAGGGCGCCGTAGCGGTGGATGACGGTGGCGCGGAGGAGGCCGAAGCGGGCCGTCGCCTCGGCGATCATCGCCTCGATCTGGTTGACGGCGAGCTCGGGGTAGCTCTCGAGCGTGAGGGTTTCGACCGGATCGTCGGGGCGGGAGCGAACGAGGCCGGTGAAGGTCACTGCGGCACCGGCGCCGGCGCTCTCGGCCAGGAACGCGTTGGTCTCGGCGCCCGGATCGAACGCCGACGTCTGGATGCGGACGGTCACGTCAGCCGCCGGTCATCGGGGGAAAGAGGGCCACCGTCTGGGCATTGGCGATGAGGGCATCGGGCTTGACCACCTTGGCGTCGATGGCGGCGCGGACGAGGCTCGGCTTCTCGAACGCCAGTTCGGCTGCTTCGTCGCGGCTCCGCAGCCAGCCGATGAGGTCGGAGACGGTTTTCACCTCGGCGGGCGGATCGACCTCTTCCTCGCTGCGGTTCAGCCGCTCGCGGAACATGGCGAAGTAGAGGATTTTCATCCCTGCCCCGCCAGATGCGGCCAGGCGCCGCGCAGATATTCCCAGCCGGTCCAGACCGTCAGGATGGCGGCGATCCAGAGCAGGAAATGGCCGATGAAGACGAGGCCGAGCAGCATGGGCGAAGCGATCAGCAGGCCAAGCGCCACCAACTGGATGGTGGTCTTCCATTTGGCCAGCCAGGTCACCGGCACTTCCACATCGACCTTGCCGAGATACTCGCGGAGGCCGGAGATGAAGATCTCGCGCAGCATGATGGCGATGGCTGGGATCAGGTCCCAGCCGGTCAGGTGATGGGTCCAGGCCAGCGTGATCAGCAGCGCGCCGACCAGCAGCTTGTCGGCGATGGGGTCGAGCATCTTGCCCAGCGCGGAGTTGAGATTCATCCGGCGGGCGAGGAAGCCGTCGAGCCAGTCGCTGACGGCGGCAGCGATGTAGATCAGCAGGGCCAGCCATTGCAGCCAGTCCCAGCCGAGGGCGATGAAGAGGCAGATCACGGGGATGGCCGCGATACGCCCCAGGGTCAGCAGATTGGGCAGGGTGGTGAGAGTCGCTGGGATTTGCATGCGCCGATGCAATCGGAAGGGGAGGCCCGGGTCAAGGGTGGAACGAATTGCGGGGCCGAAAGGTTGGTTTGGCTCACAGGAGGCCACCCATGCCCAACCATCAAATCGACCCCGTCATCCGACGACAGCCCGAGGCGGCTGCATTCCGAGACAAGCAGCCGCCGGGACCCGAAGACGCCCACGTGCAGGTCCGCCCGGCTGGGCCGGACGGCATGCGGTCCAAGCCCGGGCGCGAATGGACCAAGGAAGACGAAGCCGCCGACGAGTCCTTCCCCGCCAGCGATCCTCCCGCCGCCAACCGCTTCGATTAAGCGACCATTTCGGCACTGGCGCGCCGCGTTTCGACCGCGGCCGCCAGTTCCTCCAGCACCGCGACGGTCGAGTCCCAGTCGATGCAGCCATCGGTGACCGACTGGCCGTAGACCAGCTGCTTGCCCGGCGCGATGTCCTGCCGGCCGGCGACGAGGTTGCTCTCGATCATCACGCCAATGATGCGGTTATCCCCGCTCGCCACCTGGGCCGCAATATCGGCGGTGACCAGTGGCTGATTCTCCGGCTTCTTGGAGGAATTGGCGTGGCTCGCATCGATCATCACCACACCCGGCTGGCCGGACTTTTCCGCCTCGGCGCAGGCCGCATCGACGCTGGCGGCGTCGTAGTTCGGCGCTTTGCCGCCGCGCAGGATGATGTGGCA
>DASWWF010000212.1:0-4567 GCA_036401035.1 Devosia sp. | reverse complement strand
CAGCGGGCAGGCGGTGGGGGCGGCCGATGCGTTGGCGCTGGGGCTCAGCGATTGCGCGGTGGAGCCGGAGCGGCTGGGAGAGGTGCGGGCCAGCATCGTGGCGGCGGCGAGCGCGGCCCATGTCGAGCAGGCGCTGGTCGGAGTGATGGAGGCCGAGAGCATCCAGGCCGGCGAGCGGATGCTCTGCGATCTCGCCGACCGGCTCGAGGATGAACTCAAACTCGGGAGTGCAGCCGAGATCGTCGGGGCGATCGCGGAGTCCGGGGAAGCGCCGGAGCTGGCGGCACTGCTGGCATCGCGTTCGCCCAGCAGCCAGGAAGCGATCTTCCAGAGCCACCTGGCGGCGCGGCGGGCGGCGGACATCCAGGAAATCCTTGCCATCGACACGCGGCTGGCGACGCTGATGGCCGGGCTGCCGGACTTTGCCGAGGGGGTGCGGGCGGTGCTGGTCGACAAGGATCACAAGCCGCGCTGGAGCAGCGCGATTCCCCATCGGGAAATTGCCGAGGCGGTTGCAGGTTGACGCCGCTGATTTGCATCAAGGTTAGCACTTCTTAAACCGTTCCCATGGACACTGACGACCGGGGAATTCTCCCGGGGGCAGCCTGTTCATGGCCGAAACGTCGACCAAAACCATCGCTCTACCGGCGATCGTCGATCTCGATGCGCTCGATGGCGTACGCGATACGCTGATCGACGCCGTCGAATCCGGTCCGGTGGACATTGACGGCCGCGCCGTCGAACGCGTGTCGACCAATGCGCTGGTGATGCTGATCAGCGCCGGCGAAACCGCCCGCCGCAATAATTTTGATTTTCACGTTGCCGAGGCGAGCCCGCCAATGCTCTCGGCCATCGACCGGCTGGGCTTCGGCCCAAGCTTTGCCGGCATGATGAAAGGATGATCTCTCGATGCGCGTTCTGACTGTTGACGATTCCCGCACCATTCTCGCGATGCTGCATCACACGCTGAGCAATGCCGGGTTCGAGGTGCTGCAGGCCGAAGACGGGCAGAAGGGCCTCGACGTGCTCAAGAACGAGAGCGTCGACGTGGTGATCACCGACATCAACATGCCGGTCATGGATGGCATCGAGTTCATCAAGAACGTGCGTGCCTCGGGCATGCACAACAGCCTGCCGATCCTGATCCTGACCACCGAGACCAGCCAGGACAAGCGCGACCAGGGTCGTGCGGCCGGCGGCACCGGGTGGATCGTCAAGCCGTTCGACCCGGAAAAGCTGATCAGCGTCATCCACCGCGTGGTCCACTAGTCGCAGTTTAAACCCAGAAGGGTCCGGCCGAGCCGCATTCATGAGCGATCTCGACGATTTCAAAGCCACATATTTCGACGAGTGCTCCGAGCTTCTGCTCGAACTTGAAGAACAGTTCGCCGCCATCGAGGATGGTGACCGCTCCAGCAATCGGCTCAATGCGGTGTTCCGCGCCATCCATTCGATCAAGGGTGGCGGCGGCGCGTTCGGGTTCTCGGCGCTGGTCGGCTTCGCCCATGCCTATGAGACGCTGCTCGACTATGTCCGCGATGGCCGCGTCGAGCTCTCCGAGAGCACCACGGCGCTCTGCATCCGCGCCAACGACATCATCGCCGATTTCGTCAAGGCGGCGCAGGATGGCACTGACCTGGCGTCCGACTACGGTGCCGACGAGAAGGCCCAGTTCGACGCCCTGACCCGCGGCGACGCCGACGACGAGTCGGGCGAGCCGATGGAAGAATTCGACATCGACTTCACCCCGGTGATGGTCAAGATCGGCGGCGACGCCGACGAGCCCGAAGCGCCGGCCGAGATCGAGCCGGTGGCCGAGACGGCCCCGGACAGCTTTGCCGCCGCGCCGCTGGCCGCGGTCGAGCCGGGCCACTGGGAAGTCAAGTTCACGCCGCACAGCGAACTCTATGCGCGGGCCAACGATCCGCTGCTGCTGTTCCGCGAACTCTCGACGCTGGGCGACATCCAGGTTCGCGCCGTGTTCGACGACGTACCGCCGCTGGCCGATTTCGAGCCCTTCGGCGTCTATTGCTCGTGGGAAATCTCGCTCAACTCGCCGACCGTGACGGAAGCCGCGATCGCCGAAGTGTTCGAGTTCGTCGAGGGCAATTGCGACCTCTCGATCGCGCAGGTCGCGGCCGCACCGGCGGTCGCCGCGCCGGCCCCGATCGTTGCTGCCGCCGAACCGTCCTTCGCCGACCTGCTGCCCGAACCGGCGCTGGACGAAGCGGAACTGGCTGCCGACGAAGCCATGGCGGCCGAAGAAGAGTCGCTGAGCTTTGCCGAGCTCGCCGAAGCCATCCAGCCGGCCCCCAAGGCCGCGCCGGCTCGCGTGGCCGCCGCGCCGACGCCGCTGCGCGCCGTGCAGAACGACGATGAGGCGGGCGAAGACCGCCGCTCGGGCCCGGAAGACCGCCGCAACGGCGTGCAGTCGATCCGCGTCGACCTCGACAAGATCGACCGCGTGGTCAACATGGTGGGCGAACTGGTGATCACCCAGTCCATGCTCACCCAGCAGATGGATGAAGTGCTGCGCGCCCGCTACCAGGAACTGGTGCGTGGGCTCGAAGTGCTGGCGCAGACCACGCGAGGCCTGCAGGACTCGGTGATGTCGATCCGCGCGCAACCGGTGAAGTCGGTGTTCAGCCGCATGCCGCGCCTGATCCGCGAACTGGCCTCCAAGACCGGCAAGAAGATCAAGCTCGAGACCATCGGCGAGAATACCGAGATCGACAAGACGATCATCGAGCAGCTCTCCGATCCGCTCACCCACATGATCCGCAACTCGGCCGACCACGGCATCGAGACGCCGGAGAAGCGCCTTGCCGCCGGCAAGCCGGAATTGGGCACCATCCGCCTTTCGGCCGAACAGGCGGGCGGCAACATCCTGATCGTCGTCGAGGACGATGGCGCCGGCATCAACCGCGAACGCGTGCTGCAGGTGGCGCGCGACCGGCTGGTGATCGGGCAGGACCAGCAGCTCACCGAAGAACAGATCGACCAGTTGATCTTCGCACCGGGCTTTTCGACCGCTTCGGAAATCTCCGACATTTCCGGCCGCGGCGTCGGCATGGACGTGGTGCTTTCCAACATCAAGAAGATCGGCGGTTCGGTGCATGTGAAGAGCTGGACCGGCAAGGGTACGCGCATGACGCTTCGCCTGCCGCTGACGCTCGCCGTGCTCGACGTCATGCTGGTCAAGGTCGCCACCGCGCCTTACGTCATTCCGCTGTCGTCGATCGTCGAAACCATCCAGTGCTCGCGCGCCAATTTCTCGCGCATGCCGACCGGCAACCAGGTGCTGCAGGTGCGCGGCGAATATGTGCAGGTCGTCGATCTTGCATCGCGTTTCGAGATGCAGACCGAGGCCGCTCCGGAGAGCCGCTTCGTGGTGCTCTGCGAAGCCGAAGGCGGGGTCAAGGTGGCGCTGATCGTCGACGACATCATCGGCCAGCAGCAGGTCGTCATCAAATCCCTTGAGGAAAACTTCCAGTCGATCGACGGGATCGCCGGCGGCACCATCCTCGGGGACGGCAACGTCGCCCTCATCGTGGACGTACAGGGCCTCAAGTCTACGATCACTCACAAGAGCGCCGCCTAGAACCGGCGGCAGGAAAGGCACAGAAACATGGAACTCGGCTTCAAGGACGATGTCGCCAGCGCTGCCGCGGCAGCCGCAGCAGCCAATACGCTCCAGCTCATCGCATTCTCGATCGGCGAGCAGACCTATGGCGTGGAAATCACCACGGTGCGCGAAATCCGCGCCTGGAACGGCGCCACGCCGCTGCCGAACACCCGCGAATTCGTGCGCGGCGTGATCAACCTGCGCGGCACCATCGTGCCGATCTTCGACCTGCGCGCCCGCTTCGGCGAAGGCCAGACCTCGCCGACCAAGAACCATGTCGTGGTGGTGATGTCGGTCGGCGACAAGTGGGTCGGCATCCTGGTCGACGCGGTGAGCGACATTCTCACCGTCTCCAAGGACGACATCCACAATGTGCCGGAAGGCAACTCGATCGACACCGAACTGCTCAACGGCATCGTGACGCATGAGAGCCGCATGGTCGGTCTGATCGATCTCTACGCGGTTGTCTCGGGCGCCAAGCTCGACGGCTAGGGTTTGAGCTGCAGCAGCAGTTGTGGGGCGTCCCGGTGGGGCGCCCTTTTCGTTTTTTCGGGTAAGTGGAAGCACCGGCGGTTGTGTCTCCTCCCCCCTCGCGGGGGAGGGTCAGGGTGGGGGGAGCCCATGCATCGAGACGATGTCCGAAGCACCGCAGGCCGCCCCAACGTCACCGGCCCATCACCCCCCACCCCTGTCCCCTCCCCGCAAGGGGGAGGGAGACCTGACTGAGAACCCTGTCACTTCGGCCGCAACTCAATCAGCACCGATGGCCCGAACCTCGTTCGTCCCACCTCCTCGCCGAGCCGCTCGAGCCCCGTCACATCCGCGCTGAGGGTCTCGAACACGAATACCCGTTGCGGTGAGGGCAGGGGCGGAATGTCGGAGATGGCGCGGAACGTCGCCAGACACGGCAGTTGCTCGCGGTGATAGTAGCTCAGCCCGATA
>DASWWF010000211.1:0-3159 GCA_036401035.1 Devosia sp. | reverse complement strand
CTTCTCCCCTCAGGGGAGAAGGTGGCCGAAGGCCGGATGAGGGGTGAATGCGGCGCAGTAAGCGCAAGGTGAGACGCTGCACCCCTCACCCGAGCGCCGCTAGTTCGCTGACGCTCACAAGCTCTGCTTGCCCTCTCCCCTGAGGGGCGAGGGGACGGAGAGAGAGGTGCACGGCCTTCCCCCCCACATGCGATTGTCATCCCTGCGCAAAGCAGGGACCCATGCATCGGTCCGAGTGGAGGTGAGATGGGTCCCGAGGTCAGGCCCGGCCTAATGGCTCTCCTCCCCGGCATGCCGGCGCATGAAAGCCTCCAGTTCGTCCTTGCCGATTTCGTCGAGGAAGTGGCGGATGGGGGTCCACATCAGCCAGTCGGGGTTGACGGCGCGGACGATGAGGCGGTCGTTGACGAGGTCGAAATAGACATTGGCCGAGCGCGCCAGGCCGAGGAAAGCGGCGATGCCGGCGTCGTCGATGCGGACGGTCGATTCAAGTTTAGCGAGCATCTGAACCTCTCGTTAGCTGTGCGCGGAGCAACGGCGAGAGGCGGCGAAAGGGTGCGCGGCGTCGCGGCGCATGGTGAACGGGGCGTTAAGACGCCCCCGCTGCATCGGGCGCCGGATCGGGACACCGGAAACGAAAACGCCGGCTCGTAGGGAGCCGGCGTGCAAGCGATCGAAACAAGGGAGATTACTGGGCGGGGACGAAGTTGAGCGCCACGCCGTTGATGCAATAGCGCAGGCCGGTCGGCGGCGGGCCGTCGGGGAAGACGTGGCCGAGATGGCTGCCGCAGGTGGCGCAGTGGACTTCGGTGCGCACCATGCCGTGGCTGCGGTCGACGGTCTCTTCGACCGAGCCCGGGATCGGGTCGTTGAAGCTCGGCCAACCGGTGCCGGACTCGAACTTCAGCTTGCCCTCGAAGAGCGGCGTGTCGCAGCCGGCGCATTCGAAGGTGCCCGGGCGCTTTTCGTGGAGCAGCGCGCAGGAACCGGGCCGCTCGGTGCCGTGCTGGCGCATGATGTAATATTGCTCGGGGCTGAGGCGGGCCTGCCACTCGGCATCGGTGCGGGTGACGGGGAATTTCTGATCGAGCATGGGATCCTCCGTGGATGAGGCAGATATAGGGAATCTGGCGCACGATTTCGATGGGCTTCACGGAGCTGTGGCCCCGGCCTCGCGGCGCAGCGGCGCGCCTGATATAGCGGGCGCAACTGCGGATGTGAGGTGCTGCCTGTGAAGACCGATGTGCTGGTGCTGGGAGCCGGAATTGTGGGCGTCAGCGTGGCGCTGCATCTGGCCAGACGCGGGCGCGACGTCGTGCTGCTCGACCGCCAGGGCGCCGGCGAGGCGACCTCGTTCGGCAATGCCGGGCTGATCCAGCGCGAGGGCGGCGCGCCGCACAAGTTTCCGCAGGATCTGCCGACACTGCTCGGCTATGCGCAGAACCGCAGCATCCCGATGCGCTTCCAGTGGCGGGCGCTGCCCCGCATGGCGCGCTTCCTCGGCCACTATTGGTGGCAGTCGCGCGATGAATCGTACCGGCGGATCGTTGCGGACTATTCGAAATTCATCGCCCATTCGCTGAGCGAACACATCCCGCTGATCGAGGCGGCCGGCGCCAGCGACCTGGTCGGCAAGTCCGGCTGGCTGAAGGTTTATCGCACACCGGCCGGCTACGATTCCGCGCGCGCCGAGGCCGAGATGCTGGCCCCGATGGGCATCGAACACCGGACGCTGGACGGCGCGGGCCTGCGAACGGAGCAGCCGGCGCTGACCGGACCCTATGTCGGCGCCGTGCACTGGACCCAGCCCTGGACGGTGCGCGATCCGCTGGCACTGACCCAGGCCTATCTACAGCTGTTCGAGAAACAGGGCGGCCGCTTCGTGACCGGCGATGCACTGACCTTGCGGTCGGTCAGCGGTGGCTGGGAGACCGACTCGGCGGCGGGCGCGATCGCGGCGCGCGAGGTGGTCGTGGCGCTCGGGCCCTGGGCGGATGGCCTATTGCGGAAGCTGGGGCGAAACCTGCCGCTCGGCGGCAAGCGCGGCTATCACATGCACTATCGACCGGCGGACGGGGCGGCGCTGACGCTGCCGACCTATGACGAGGCGGGGTTCCTCGTGGCGCCGATGCATCGCGGCCTGCGGCTGACCACCGGCGCGGAATTCGCGCTGCTCGACGCGCCACCCAACCCGGCGCAGCTCGAGGCCGCCGAACAGGTGGCGCGAACGAGCTTCCCGCTCGGCGAGCGGATCGACGACAGGCCCTGGATGGGCGTCAGGCCCTGCACGCCGGACATGAAGCCGATCATCGGGCCCGAGGGTCGCGACGGCCTCTGGCTGGCGATCGGCCACGCCCACCACGGATTGACGCTTGGACCGGCGACGGGTCGGCTGCTGGCCGAGATGATGACGGGAGAAACGCCGTTCGTGGATCCGGCGCCTTATGCGGTGGGGCGGTTCGGGTGATTGCCGCCTCCGCTGACGCTGGATTCATCTCCGGCGGGGACCGGCAGCTGGCAAGCTCAATGTGGAGATGCTCCCCTGGCTGACCACAACCACCGGCCGTCATCCCGGGCTTGACCGTGACCCAGCTCTCTCAGCGCTGGGGTGCGTGCACCGCACGAGCCGGGGCATCGGCGAATTGCTCGGGCGTCAACGGCAGAGATTTCAGCGTTTCAGGGCTCCAAAAGCAAAACCCCGCTGCCTTGCGGCAACGGGGTTTCTAATTTCGACATCTAAAGAGACACGCATGTTTTTGGCAGACCTGGCAGCGACCTACTCTCCCAAGCCTTGAGACTTAGTACCATCGGCGCAAAGAGGTTTAACGGTCGAGTTCGGGATGGGATCGGGTTCTGGGCCTCTCGCAATTACCACCAGATCGGCGAAAAACATGCGGGTGAATTCTGGATTTAGACCTTAAGAGTTTAGTTTAGAGGTGCTTTGGACTCGCAAGTCCGACCGATCAATCTCGTTCAAGCCGCTATTGCGGACATTGATTAATGAGAACGATCAAGCCAATCGAGCTATTAGTACCGGTCAGCTTCACACATTGCTGCGCTTCCACATCCGGCCTATCAACGTGGTGGTCTTCCACGGCTCTCAAGGGAATACTCGTTTTGAAGGAGGCTTCCTGCTTAGATGCTTTCAGCAGTTATCCC
>DASWWF010000210.1:0-3523 GCA_036401035.1 Devosia sp. | reverse complement strand
CAGGCGGCCGGGTCGCGGGTGCCCTGCATTTCGAGTTCGTCGATGAAGGGAGAGTTGCCGAAGGGGCCCCGGGCCTCAGGCTCCTTCGAGCCGGCGGTCCAGCCGTGGCTGATGACCAGCGGGTTGATGAGGCCCTGGAGTTCGGGGCGGACATAGAGGAAGGCCGAGCCCTTCGGGGTCATCAGCCACTTGTGGAGGTTGCCGGCGTAGAAATCGACGCCCATGGCATCGAGATCGAGCGGGATATGGCCGGGCGCATGCGCGCCGTCGATGACGGTGAAGATGCCGCGCTTCCGGGCCTCGGCGATCGACGGCTCGATGGGGAAGACCAGAGCGGTCGGCGAGGTGATGTGGCTGAGGAACAGCACGCGGGTACGGTCGGTGAAGCCGGCGACGATGGCGTGGGTGAAGGCGGGCTCGGAAACCAGCGGCATCGGGACCTTGACCACAACCACCTTGGCGCCGGTACGGCGGCAGACATAGGCCCAGGTCTTTTCGAGGGCCGAATATTCGTGGTCGGTGGTGAGGATCTCGTCGCCCGGCTTGAGGTCGAGTGACTGGGCGACGATGTTGAGGCCCTCGGTGGCGTTGACGAGGCCGACGATATTGTCCGGCCCGGTGCCGAGGAACGCCGACAGCGCCACCCGCGGGGCGCGCATGCGCTCGGTCAGTTCGCGGCCGAGGAAGGCGACCGGCTGGCGCTCCAGTTCGAGCTGGAAGCGCTGATAGGTCTCAAAGACCGGACGGGGGCAGGCGCCGAACGAGCCGTGGTTGAGGAAGACGACATCGTCCCGGAGGAGAAACTGCCGCGCGAGATTGGTGGACACGTCAGCGCCCTTTCAAGGTGGGGTCGAGGGCATCGCGGAGACCATCGCCGAAGAGCGTCGTCGCGAGCACGGTGATGGCGAGGGCGGCGGTCGGGAACACCGCCATGTGCCAGTAGAAGAACATGAAGTTCATGCCGACGTTGATCATCTGGCCCCAGCTGGGCGTCGGCGGCGCCACGCCGATGCCGAGGAAGCTCAGCGAGGCTTCGAGCATCATGGCGAGCGGAATGGCCAGCACGAAGCCGACGATGATGGGAGAGATGGCATTCGGGATCAGGTGCCGGCGGATGATGTACCAGGGCGAGGCGCCGAGCGCCTGGGAGGCACGGATGAACTCCTTTTCGCGTAGAGCCTTCACCTGGGCCCTGACGAGGAGACAGACGTTAACCCAGCCAAAGAGCGCCGAGATGGTGATGATGGTGAAGAGGCCCCCGCCGGTCAGCGCTCCGAGCAACAGCGCGGCGAGGAGTGACGGCACCACCGAGAAAAGCTCGATGATGCGCATGATGACCCAGTCGATGCGGCCACCGAAATAGCCGGCCAAGGCACCGAGCGGGATGCCGATGAGGACGCTGAAGGCGGCGGCGGCAAAGCCGATGGAGAGCGAGACGCGGGCGCCGTAGACGATGCGGGTGAAGAAATCGCGACCGAGGTCATCGACGCCGAACCAGAATTCCGCCGACGGGAAGGCGAGCGACTGGGTGAGGTAGGCCTGGGCCGCCGGATCGGTCTTGGTGAAGAGCGGGGCGAAGATGGCGGCCAGCATCAGGATGGCGAGAACGATCGCCGAGGCGACGGCCGCCTTGTTGGCAGTGAAGCGGCGAAAGGCGAACCAGGCCGGGCTGCGCTGCCGGACGGCAGGAGGCGTGGCGAGTTCGGCGGTATTCTCTGTCATTGCCGCTGATCCCCGAAGCGGATGCGCGGATTGAGCAGGGCATAGCAGACGTCGCTGATGAGATAGGCGAGGCAGAACATCAGCGTCACCATGAGAACAAGCGCCATTTCAAGCGGATAGTCGCGGTTCTCGATCGAGGACACGAAGTAGGAGCCCAATCCCGGGATGCGGAACATGGCCTCGACAAAGATCGAGCCGGTGGCCGTGCCGATGAACATGGGCAGGAACACCGCGACCATGGGGATGGCCGAGTTGCGCAGCACGTGCTGGAAGATGATGCGGCGCTCGGAGAGCCCCTTGGCGCGCAGAGCGGTGACGAAGGGCCGGTTGAGCGTATCGAGCATGGCCGAGCGCGTGTAGCGCGCGTAGGTGGCGAGCGGGATCGCCGCATAGGCGATGATGGGCAGGATCCAGCGTTCGGGCTTGCCCCAGCCGCTGGCCGGCAGCCAGTTGAGCCACACGGCAAAGACGAGGATGAGCAGCATCGAGATGACGAAGACCGGGATGGTGAGGCCCAGTGTGGCGACCGCCGAGGCGAGGTAGTCGATCCAGGTGTTGCGGCGGAGGGCTGCAGCCATGCCGAGCAGGATGCCGAGCGGCGCGCCGATCAGCACGCCGAGGCCGCCGAGAAGCAGGCTGGGCGGCCAGGCATCGGCGAGGAGGCTGATCACGGTTTCGCCGGGCGCCTGATAGGGGAAGCCGAAGTCGAAGGTCAGCACGCCCTTCATGTAGTTGACGTATTGCACCCAGAGCGGCTGATCGAGGCCGAGCTTGGCCATCAGCGTGTCGCGCACGGCCTTGGAGACTGGCATTTCGTTGCCGTCGAAGGGGCCGCCGGGAACGGCATGCATCATCAGGAAGACGATGACCGACACGGCAAAGAAGGTGAAGGCAATCGAGACCAGCCGGCGGATGATGAAGAGGACCATGCCCGGGGCTCCCTAGTGGGTGACGATCGCTTCGACCAGATGGCCGGGAGCGATGGTCACGAGTTGCGGGGCGTCGGCGGGCAGCGGGCCGTCGGTGAGAGTCGATTTGGCGAGGCGCGGCATGGCCGCCTCGATTTCGGCGGCCTTGAGGAATTTACGCTGCCGGCGATCGCGCGGATTGGTGGCCGGGATCGCATCGAGCAAGGCGCGCGTATAGGGGTGCTGCGGGCTGGCAAAGAGCGAGGTCGTGGGCGCCTGTTCGACGATCCGGCCGCGATACATCACCGCGACCGTATCGGTGAGCGAGCGGATGACGCTGAGATCGTGGCTGATGAAGAGCATGGACAGCCCCATCTCACGCTGCAGGTTCTTCAACAGCGCGATGATCTGCGCCTTGACGGTGACGTCGAGGGCTGAGGTCGGCTCGTCGGCGATCAACACGGAGGGCTCGAGGATGAGGGCGCGGGCGATGGCGACGCGCTGGCGCTGGCCGCCCGAGAGTTCGTGCGGATAGCGCTGGCCGAAACTGCGGTCGAGCCCGACCTTTTCGAGCCAATCCAGCGCCAGCTCGGTCTGCTGGCGTGGCGGCATGGTGTTGTGGATGTGTAGTGGCTCGGCAACGATCTGGGCCAGCGTCATCATCGGGTCGAGCGCCGAGTAACTGTCCTGAAACACGACCTGCATGCTGCGCCGGTAGGGTTTGAGCGCGGCGGTATCGAGGGTGCTGATGTCGGCGCCATCGACGAGGATGCTGCCGGCGGTCGGCTCAGTGAGCCGCAAAGCCATCATGCCGGTGGTGCTTTTGCCCGAGCCGGACTCGCCGACGAGACCGATGATGCCGTTGCGGGGCAAGGTGAGGCTGACGCCGCGGA
>DASWWF010000209.1:0-2208 GCA_036401035.1 Devosia sp. | reverse complement strand
GACGACCACTGCGGTCTACGAGGAAGCGCGGCTCAGCCGGTTGGGTGCCGACAAATTCATGATCGATGGCAAGCATGTCGGCACCGGCGGCGGCAACCATGTCGTGGTCGGCGGCGCCACGCCGAACGACAGCCCGTTCCTCCGCCGGCCGGATCTTCTCAAGTCGCTGATCCTCCACTGGCAGCGCCATCCCGCGATGAGCTACCTGTTCTCGGGCCTCTTCATCGGCCCGACCTCGCAGGCGCCGCGTTTCGATGAGGCCCGGCACGACAGCCTCTACGAACTTGAAATCGCCATGCGGCAGGTACCGCCGCCGGGTTCGAGCGATACGCCCCTGCCCTGGCTGGTCGACCGGCTGTTCCGCAACCTGCTGGTCGATGTCACCGGCAATACACATCGCTCGGAAATCTGCATCGACAAGCTCTATTCGCCCGACGGCCCCACGGGCCGGCTCGGTCTCGTTGAGTTCCGCGGCTTCGAAATGCCGCCCGATGCGCGGATGAACCTCGCCCAGCAATTGCTGGTTCGGGCGCTGATCGCCCGCTTCTGGAAGCAGCATAAGGACGGCAGCTTCATCCGCTGGGGCACGACGCTGCACGACCGCTTCATGCTGCCTCACTATGTCTGGGCCGACTTCCTCGACGTGCTCGACGACCTTCGCCAGCACGGCTTCGATCTCGACCCCGAATGGTTCGCCGCCCAGCTCGAATTCCGCTTCCCTTTCTGCGGCGAGGCCGAATATGCGCGCATGAAGCTCACCCTCAACCAGGCGCTGGAGCCCTGGCACGTGATGGGCGAGCAGGGCGCCATCGGCGGCACCGTCCGCTTCGTTGATTCATCGGTTGAACGACTTCAGGTAAAACTCGAAGGCCTCAACCCCGAGCGCTACATCGTCACCTGCAACGGCCGCAAAGTGCCGCTGCGGATGACCGATATTGCCGGCGTCGCCGTCGCCGGGGTGCGCTACAAGGCCTGGCAGCCCGCCTCGGGCATGCATCCGCGCCTGCCGGTCAATTCGCCGCTGACCTTCGACATCTACGACACCTGGTCGGCCCGCTCGGTCGGCGGCTGCGTCTATCACACCGCCCATCCGGGCGGCCGCAACTACGAGACCTTTCCGGTCAACGGCAACGAGGCCGAGGCCCGCCGGCTGGCGCGCTTTGTCGCAAACGGCCACACGGCCGGGAGTTTCGTGCCGCCGCCCGAGGAGATTTCCGGCGAGTTCCCGCTGACGCTGGACTTGCGCCGTCCGCTCTGATTTAGCTCGGGTATATTCACTCTGCCCCGCAAATTCCCTTGCGAATCCGTGGGCACGGGACTTCGCTGGGGGCGATGGAAAAGCGTAGAGAGCGTACTGCCAGCAAGAAGGCGGCGGGGCCTAGCCTCGTGGCCGACTACGCATTGCTTCCAGGCATTCCCGACGAAATGATCGGTGCCGACGGGCAGGTCAAATCGGTCTGGCGCAAGCTGATTGGCTCGTTCGACGAACTCGGCGCCACCGAACTCGCCGCCCGCTTCGAGCGCGCCGACCAGTATCTTCGCGATGCCGGCGTCTTTTATCGCAAGTATGATGGCGCCGAGGGCAAGGAACGCGCCTGGCCGCTGGCGCATGTGCCGCTGTTGATCGGCGAAGCCGACTGGGAACAGATCACCACCGGTTTGAAGCAGCGGGCCGAACTGCTCGAGCGCATGATGGCCGACATCTATGGCAGCAACGAGCTCGTGCGCCGCGGCATCCTTCCGCCTGAACTCATTGCCCGCAATACCGAATTTCTTCGCCCCATGGTCGGGGTGCAGCCCTCGAGCGGGCATTTCCTGCATTTTTGCGCCTTCGAACTCGGCCGTGGGCCGGATGGCGGCTGGTGGGTGCTGGGCGACCGCACCCAGGCTCCATCGGGCGCCGGCTTCGCCTTGGAGAACCGTGTCGCCACCACTCGGGCTTTGTCGGACGTCTATGCCGGCCTTCACGTTCATCGCCTCGCCGGCTTCTTCCGCGCCTTCCGCGACAGCCTCAACACCCTCGCCCGCAGCGAAGGCGGCCGCGTCGGCATATTGACGCCGGGCCAACACAACGAGACCTATTTCGAGCACGCCTATATCGCCCGCTACCTCGGCTTCATGCTGCTCGAGGGCGAGGATCTGGTGGTCGAGAACGGCAAGGTGATGGTCCGGACCGTCTCGGGCCTCAAATCCGTCTCGGTGCTGTGG
>DASWWF010000208.1:0-4815 GCA_036401035.1 Devosia sp. | reverse complement strand
CAAGCGCCAGGTGAAGATCGAAAAGATCATGAATACCAACGTGATCGAGGTCGAGGCCGGGCAGGACCAGGAAGAGGCGGCGCGCACCTTCGAGCGTTATGACCTCGTCGAAGTCGCGGTGGTGGACGAGAACAGGCGGCTGGTCGGCGTGCTTACCATCGACGACATGGTCGACGTCATCCACGAAGAGGCGAGCGAGGATATCAAGCTGCTCGCCGGCGTCGGCGACGAAGAAATTTCCGACAATGTCATCATGGCCGTGCGCAGCCGCGCCACCTGGCTGGTGGTCAACCTGGTGACGGCGGTGCTGGCCTCGCTGGTGATCGGTCTCTTCGACGCGACCATCGAGCAGATGGTGGCGCTGGCGGTGCTGATGCCGATCGTGGCGTCGATGGGCGGCAATGCCGGCACGCAGACCATGACCATCACCGTGCGTGCGCTGGCGCTGCGGGAATTGGACCGGCGCCGCATGGGCAAGCTGATCGTGCGCGAGATGACGGTGGGCGTCGTCAACGGCGCGCTGTTCGCCGTTTTGATCGGGCTGGTGACGGCGCTGCGCTTTGGCAATTGGGGCCTTGGCGTGGTGATCGGCATGGCCATGATCGTCAACATGATCTGCGCCGGGACCGCCGGCGTACTGGTGCCGCTGACGCTCAACAAGCTCAAGGTCGACCCGGCGATCGCTTCGTCGACCTTCGTTACCACCGTCACCGATGTGGTTGGTTTCTTTGCCTTTTTGGGACTGGCCGGACTGTGGTTCGGGCTCTTCTGAGCCGGTTCTCCACTGTGACATTGCCGCCACATTGCCAAGCGAAGGCGGCGCGGTTAACGATCCGTTGCCTGCCGCGATGTCGCCCAAAGGGTGGCGCGGGGCGGGCGAAAAACGGCAAAAGGAGCATCTATGCGGGATCAGTCCAATGCTGCCGCATGGTGGCGGGCCGTGGTGCCGACCGTGTCCTGGACGCTGGTCTGTCTCTTGGCCATGTCGCTCGTTTTTTCTGTCGTTGCCGGCGCTTAGCGCCCATCGAGATTGAGTGAGGACCAGTAGGTCCGGCGACAGAACAAGTTTGGGAAGGGCGCCGGGCCACTCGGCGCCCTTCCTTTTGCCTCCCGGATGAACGACGGATGAACGGGGAAAATGAAGCTCATCATCGCAAACAAGAACTATTCGAGCTGGTCGGTGCGCCCCTGGCTGGTGCTGACCCATTTCGGCATCCCCTTCGAAGAGGAGCAGGTGCTGCTCGGGCTGGACGACAAGACCAAGGAGCTCTTCCGCAAGAAGACGCCCGCGGGCAAGGTGCCGGTGCTGGTCGACGGCGATGTCGTGGTGCACGAGAGCATCGCCATCATCGAGTATCTGGCCGAGCGTTTTCCGCACAAGAAGATCTGGCCGACCGATCGCAAGCAGCGCGCTGTGGCGCGCTCGGTGGCGGCCGAGATGCATGCCGGCTTCCAGGCGCTGCGCTCGAACGCGCCGATGAACCTGCGCGCCAGCTATCCCAACCGGCTCGACCTCGATCTCCTCGCCGGGGATCTGAAGCGCGTCGAATGGCTCTGGGGCGAGCTGCTGCAGAAGTCGGGCGGGCCCTATCTCTTCGAGGAATTCACCGCCGCCGACGCCATGTTCGCGCCGCTCGCCTCGCGGATCCGCACCTACGACTTGCCGACCTCGGACGTGGCCAGCGAATATGTCGACGCCATCTATGCGCTGCCGGCCTTCCAGCAACTCCTGGCCGATGCGCAGAAGGAGCCGTGGACGGTCGAACACGACGAACTCGACTACATCCAGGGCAAGAAAGCCTAGACCGTCCACCCCATGATGCACATCATCAAGCTCTGCGTCGGTGTTGCGACGCTCGAAGAGCTCGAGAGCTATCGCAGCGAGCGCGCCCACTGGTGGGGCGCCGACTATGGCGAGAACGTCCACGTCCACCGCACCCGGACCATGCCCAAGCGCCGCGACGAGATCGAAGGGCAGGGCTCGATCTACTGGGTGATTTCCGGCGTCATCCGCTGCCGCCAGCCGATCCTGCGGCTGGCCCCGGCGGTGGACGCGAACGGGCTCGCCTGCTGCGACATCATCATGGCGCCCGATATGGTGCGGACGGTGCCGCGACCGAAGTCGGCCTTCCAGGGCTGGCGCTATTTCGACCCCAAGGACGTGCCGGCCGATATCGACCGCAGCGCCGGCTTCGACGAAGGCTCGATGGAGCTGGCCGAGGAACTGGCCAAGCTCGGACTTCTCTGAAGCGTCATCGATCCGTTACGCGTCCGCCACAATCTACCTCTTGAACCAAATCACTTTGTTCAGCAGAGTTGGTTCGGGCGCAGGCAGGCCGAATCCGGGTTAGCGTCTCTTACGGGGTCCTGCTTGGGGGTATTGGAGAGACTGATGAACCGCACCGGGACGCACGTCATTGTCGTTGGCAATGAGAAGGGCGGTTCGGGCAAGTCGACTACCGCGTTCCACCTCGCGATCTACTTGCTCTACCAGGGATTTCGCGTGGCTTCGATCGACGTCGACAGCCGCCAGCAGACCTTTACCCAATATGTGAAGAACCGGCGCAACTGGGCGCAGGCGCGCGCACTGCAGATCCCGCACACGACGCACTATCACCTGCCGCTGACCCGCTCGGATTCGATCAAGGAAAACCAGAAACTCGAATTCGACCTGTTCCGCCAGGCGGTGATCGAGGTCGAGGGCAAGGCCGATTTCCTCATCGTCGATACGCCGGGCTTCGACACGCATCTCACCCGGCTGGCGCATTCGTTGGCCGACACACTCATCACCCCGCTCAACGACAGCGTCATCGATCTCGATGTCATGGCGCATGTCGACCCGGTGACGGGCGAGCCGCGCGAGATGAGCCATTATGCGCGCCTCGTGCAGCGGGCGCGGACCGAGCGGCTCTCGATCGACGGCCAGACCATCGACTGGGTGCTCGTGCGCAACCGCATCTCGATGCTGTCCTCGCGCAACATGCGGCTGGTGCAGTCGGGCCTCGAAAAGATCGCGGTGCGCCTGGGCTGCCGCGTCGCCGAAGGCATCGCCGAACGCGTCATCTTCCGCTCGCTGTTCCCCACCGGCATGACGGTGTTCGACCCGCTCGACGAAGACCTGCTCGGCGGGCTCCCGTCCATGTCCCACATCAGCGCCCGGCAGGAATACCGCATGCTGGCCGACGCCCTGCAACTGCCCATCAGCGAACGGGCGGAAGCGCGCCGCGCCGCGATGGCAGCCTGGTCGAAGGGGCAGGCGGAGCCGGCGCGGTTCGAGCACATGGCGCCCGCAGCGGGGGAGTGATCGCAGGGGAGTGGGCAGTGGGGAGTAGTAGCGAGTAGCGAATAGCGAATAGCGAATAGGGCGCGATCTCGCCGATCCTCTCCCCCCTTGCGGGGGAGAAAGCGATTTCTTGGCCTTAGCGAAGCTAAGCCTTAGAAATCGCAAGAGAGGGGCGCGGGATGGTCCAGCATCCACCGGTCAACAGACACTTCGCCAAAGCTATGCGGGCGAACGCTACGGACGCGGAGCGAAAGCTCTGGAGCATGCTGCGCGGCGGACGGTTGGCGGGGCTCAAGTTCAAGCGCCAGGTGCCGATGGACGGCTACATCGTTGACTTCGTCTGTTTCGAGCTTCGGCTGATCGTAGAGGCTGACGGCGGCCAGCACGGTGGGTCCGCGAGCGACGCTCTGCGCGATCGCTACTTTGCGGAGCAGGGGTTCCGGACGCTGCGGTTCTGGAACGGAGATATTCTCAATCATCCCGAGGGGGTGTGGCGGATCATTGAGGAGGCGGTCCAGAGTTGACACATCGCTGCCCCTCTCTACTGCGACTAAGGCCCTCACGGGCCTAAGTCTCGTGTCTCCCCCGCAAGGGGGGAGATGGTCGAGAGATCGAGGCTGGCTAGACCAGCAGCGATTGGGCGCCGTCGATCCAGATCGGGGTGCCGGTGATGTGGCGGGAGGAGTCGGAGGCGAGGAAGAGGACGAGTTCGGCGACGTCTTCGGCGGTGCCGGGTTTGCCGCCGGTCAAGGGCACGGTGCCTTCGGGGTATTCGGCGGGGACCTTGGCTTTTTCGACGTTTTCGCGGTCGGTGTTGTCGTCGATGTCGCTTTCGATGGCGCCGGGGCAGATGACGTTGACGCGGATGTGGTGTTTGGCCAGTTCCAGCGCCGCCATCTGGGCGAAGGCGACCTGGCCGGCCTTGGTGGTGGCATAGGCCGAGGCGCCGGCGGTGGTGAAGGTGCGGGTGCCGTTGATGGAGGAAGTGATGAGGAAGGAGCCACCGTTCTCGGTCATCAGCGGCAGGGCAAGATTGAGCGTGAGGAAGGTGCCGCCGAGATTGATCGACATGGTCTGGTTCCAGTCCTTGTAGCTCAGCTCACCGAGCGGCGCCCAGGTGCCGTTGATGCCGGCATTGGCGAAGACGAAGTCGAGGCGGCCAAAATCCTTGCCGATCTTTTCGAAGGCCTTGCGCATCTGCGCCTCGCTCGAGGTGTCGGCGACCAGAACGAGCGCCCTGCGACCCATCGTCTCGATTTCCCCGGCCACGTCTTCGAGCTCCTCACGGGTGCGGCTGAGGATGGCGACGTCGGCGCCGGCGCGGGCGAGGCGGAGGGCGGCGGCCCGGCCGATGCCGGAGCCGGCGCCGGTGACCAGCGTCAGTCGGCCTTGCATGTCCATGATCTGCTCCATGTTGTCATGCGGCAACGCGGACTTTTCGCCGGGGTTCCAGTTCCTTAACCGTCTGAAAGGGGAGTCTTCGTAAGACTCCTCATGGACGCGGAGTGAGTCGTGCAGATCGACAGTTTCAC
>DASWWF010000207.1:0-6337 GCA_036401035.1 Devosia sp. | reverse complement strand
CGCCTGGTAGAAATTGCGCTGCTGCGTGTTGACCCAGCCGAGAAAGCCGGTGCGCGGCATGGTCAGCCCGGGCTCGGGCGGCGGACCGCCGAACGGCATAGCGGGCTTGGCCTCAGCCACCTGCGTGGCCGCATCGAGCGCAGTCTCGGCCACCGGCGGCGGCGCGTCGTCAGACGGCGGACAGGTGACGAGGATGGCCCCCTGCGAGCCGCGTACGGCGCGTTCGAGATCGGGCGGCAGTTCGGTGACGTCGGGCGGCAGCGAGCCCAACTGCTCCTGCGGTTCCGGCGCCAGCTCGAAGCCCGGCTGCAGGCTGACGGCGCAGCCGGCCGGCGCATTTTCGAGCGTGATCGCCTCGGGCCCCGCAAAGGTGATGGCGACATAGAATTCGGGATCGTTGATGGCCAGTTCGAGGGTGCGCTTGATCCGGTAGGGTTCGGCGAGCTTCACCCCGAACTGCAGGATGGTATGGCCATCGACATAGTCGCGCGTCGGATTCTGGCCGCGCTCGAACTGAAGATTGTCCGCCGCGCCCTGCTCGCCGGCAAAGGTGTAGAACTGGTACTGCGCCAGCCCGTCCATGTCCTGGTCGGCGAGTTCCTGCTGTTCCTCGCGGCTGACCGTCCCGTCATTGTTGGCGTCGAGCCCCTCGATCGACCAGGCGGAAAAGGCCTCGTCGAAGCTCCAGGCATTGCGCACTTCGGTGACGGCGCCAGTGTCGTCAAAGACCACGGTCGCCTTGGCATCGATGAAGATGTGCGGATGCGCAGCGGCCGGCGTGGCGAGCAGCGCGAGACCAAGCGCGAACGGAAAAAGACGACGCAAAGTCGAAACGTGCCCCAGGGTTACCGGACCGGGTTCTCGGCGAACCAGTCCACCAGATGGTCGATCAGCGCCCGGACCTTGCCGGCGAGGTGCCTGCGATGCGGATAGACCGCCTGCAGGCTGGGCCCCTCCGGCATGAACTGTTCCAGCACCGGCACCAGCTTGCCGGCCGCGATCGACGCCTCGGCGAGGTAGGACGGCAATACGGCAAAGCCAAGACCGTGCAGCGCCGCATGCATGGCCGCCACCGGCGAATTGACCCGCACCGGTCCCGAAATGTGGACCGAGACCGGCCGCCCCTTGTCGACGAAGCGCCAGTTGGTGTGGCCCGACATGTTGGTGTCGATGACGCAGGGCAGGTTGCGCAGCGCCTCGGGCGTCGTCGGCGTGCCGCGCGCATCGAGCATGACGGGCGAGGCGCAGATGATGTGCTTGATCTCGGAGATCTTGCGCGCGATCAGCGAAGAGTCGGTCATGGTCGAGATGCGCAGGGCGACGTCGATACCTTCGTCGACGAGGTCGACATAGCGATCCTCGAGCCGCAGATCGATGCTGATCAGCGGGTTCTTGGCCATGAACTCGAAGATGGCGTGCGACAGCGTGGTTTCGCCCAGATTGCGCGGCCCGGAAATGCGAACGAGCCCGCGCGGCTCGGCGGTCTGGTCGGAAATGGTGGCGTCGAGATCGTCGAGCTGCTGCAGCAGCTGGCTGGCCTCGCGGTAATAGGCCTCGCCGGCTTCGGTGAGGCTGAGCTTGCGCGTGGTGCGGTTCATCAGCCGGACGCCGAGATAGTCCTCGAGGTCGGTGACATATTTCGACAGCAGCGCCTTCGAACGCCCGTGCTGCCGCGCCGCCGAGGAGAAGCCGCCGGCGTCGAACACCTGCACGAAGGCACGGATGCGGGCGAGGTCCTGGCTCATGGCGCTCTCCAAGTGAAACCGGCAGCCGATGCAGCCCGTTGAGGGCTGATGCCGACGCATAACTCATCCGCAAAAACCGAACAATGACGCCTATTGGTCTTGCCCGGATTAACGATAGGATATCCCGGCGGTCGCAAACGCGAGGAGAGGCGGCTATTTTCGGCTACATGTCCAAAACCCGTTCCAGTTCCACGCTTTACCGATTGATCGAGGCCGGCCAGCTGACCCACAAGGTGCTGCTGACGCCGCTGCTCGAACGTGGGCTCGAACCGGGCGACGATGCCGTGCTTTTCGTGCTCCACGACCGCCTCGGCGCGCCCGAGGAAGAGATCGCCGCCGCCATCGGCATCCCGTTCGAAGCGCTCGAACCCCGCCTCAACCGCCTGATCGACCGCGACCTGGTCACCCGCCAGGCGACCGGCCCGGAACTGGTGCCGGGACTGGCGCTGACCGAACGCGGCGAACGCATCCGCGAAGTGCTCGAAGGCGCCTGGACCGAGCTCGAAGGCGCGCTCCTGGGCGAACTCCCCGACAAGCAACGCAAGAAGCTGCGCAAGCAGCTGGGGCGTTTCGTGGAGCTGCTGCGGCTCTGACGCCGCGGTGGGGACGTTCATCCCCGCTTCAGCATCGGCCCGATATAGCGCCCGACGCTTTGGCAAAACCACGGGGGACGCGATGTCCATTCCGGCGCGTCTAGACCATACCGGCGCTAGCACCACGATCATCGAGCCATCCGCAGCCATTGACGCCGAAGAGCTGTCGGCCGTCATCGGCGCGATCTACGACGCCGCATTGGCGCCGGAGCATTGGTCGGCGGTGCTCGACACGTCGCGCCGCTTCATCGGCGGCATGTCGGCCACGATCTTCGCCAAGGACGCCGCGAGCCGCATCAGCGGCATCGTCCACATCGACGACAATGTCGATCGCGACTACGGCCAGAGCTATTTCGACCGCTACGAGCGCATCGATCCGCAAACCGGCTGGAACAACCTGACCGACATCGACCAGCCGGCCGGCCTGCTGGACCTGCTCGAGAAGGACCAGATCCACGACATGCATTTCTACCGCGAATGGGCTCAGCCGGCGGGCATCGTCGACGTGGTCATGGCGCCGATCGAACGCGTCGGCGGCGTCACGGCGATTTTCGGCATGTTCATGCATGAGCGCGACGGCATGGCCAGCGCCGCGGTAAAGGAACGCATGCGCCTCCTGGTGCCGCATGTGCGCCGCGCCGTGTCCATCGGCAACGTCATGGAACGCGGTGCGCGCCAGGCCGCCAGCCTCCGCGACGCCTTCGACGGCTTGGCGGCCGGCCTGTTCCTGCTCGATGCGGATGGCCGCGTCGTCCACACCAACAAGGCCGCCGCCGCGCTGCTGGGCGAGGGTGCCCTCAGCCTCCGGGACGGCCGCATGGCACCGGCCGACCGGGCTGCCCGCCAGGCCCTGGCCGACGCGGTGACCGCGACGGCCGACCGCGACGCGGCGCTGCAGCAGGGTGGCACATCGCTGACCCTGCCCGGCGCCGACCGCGACTACCTTGCCCATCTGCTGCCGCTGGCCGCCGGCACCCGCCATGCGGCGGGCGAACATTTTGGCGCCGTCGCCGCGATGTTCGTCCACCCGCTGAGGCCCGACCTGCAACCGACGCCGGAACTCGCCCGCGCCTTTGGCCTCACCCCGGCCGAACAACGCGTCCTGTCCGCCATCGCCAACATCGGCGGCGTACCGGAAACGGCCGACACGCTGGGTGTGGCCGAGAGCACGGTGAAAACCCACCTGCAACGCCTGTTCGACAAGACGGGGACCTCGCGGCAGGCGGACCTGGTCAAGCTGCTGGCCGGGTATGCGAGCCCGTTGGCGCGGTAGGAGCGCCCGGTGTGAGGCATCCGTGTGCCATCCGCTGATGCCGCCGTGGTGCGCTGAACAACCCATACATTCGATCGTCACCCCGGAGCAGGCGGGAATGACGTCGTGCGTGTGGGTAGGTCAGGGGTGACTGCGACACAGGGATGACGGCCGGTGGTCGGGGGAAATCTCACCCTCTGTCGTGATTTCGCACCCCCTCATCCGAACGGATGACGCCGGGGTGAAAGAACCCCGTCATACAGCGCGGCAACGGGGCGACCATCACCTACAGGAAGACGACAGATGAATACCCTCAACACCTCCATCGACACTGCGATCGACTATGCCGCCATCAAGACGCGCCAGCAGGCGGCGTGGGCGTCGGGCGACTATGCGGTGGTCGGCACCACGCTGCAGATCGTCGGCGAGCAGCTCTGCGAGAGCATCGACCTGAAGCCCGGTTCGAAAGTGCTCGACGTCGCGGCCGGCAATGGCAATGCGACCCTCGCGGCAGCCCGCCGCTTCGCCGATGTGACCTCGACCGACTATGTCGGCGAACTGCTCGACAAGGGCCGCGCCCGCGCCGAGGCCGAGCATCTGGCGGTCAAGTTCGCCGTCGCCGATGTCGAGGCCCTGCCCTATGCCGATGGCAGCTTCGATACCGTGCTCTCGACTTTTGGCGTGATGTTCGCGCCGCACCACGAAAAGTCCGCGGCCGAGATGCTGCGTGTGGTCCGCCGGGGCGGCAAGATCGGCCTCGCCAATTGGACGCCGCAGAGCTTTATCGGCCACGTGTTCAAGACGCTGGGCAAGCATGTGGCGCCGCCGGCCGGCGTGCGCTCGCCGGCGCTCTGGGGCGACAAGGCGCATCTCGATGCGCTGTTCGCCGGGCACAAGGTGACGGTGACCGAGCGGGCCTTCCACTTCCGCTATCGCTCGGCCCAGCATTTCCTCGACGTGTTCCGCACCTATTACGGCCCGGTGCACAAGGCGTTTCTCGCCCTCGACGATGCCGGCCGCACCACGCTGGCGCAGGATCTGCTCAAGCTTCTGAACGAGAAGAACCAGGCCAGCGACGGCACGCTGAACATCGCCTCGGCCTATGCCGAAGTGATCGTCGAAAAGGCCTGAGACATCCGGGGCGGTTCGAACGCCCCGCAGCGCGCCAGCCCCCCGGCGCGCATCCCGGCATCCCCTCTCCCCCGAGTGGGGATGCTAACTTTTATCCCGCCACCCGCCCCAGCCGGCGGTCGATCAGCATGGTGGCGGTGATGGTGACGAAGGCGAAGGCCACCATGCCCAGCGAGAGGAGGTGCGCCGTGCCCCATTCGAGCCGCTCGACATAATTGTAGATGGCGATCGACAGCACCCGGGTCTGCCCCGGGATATTGCCGCCGATCATCAGCACCACCCCGAATTCGCCGATGGTATGGGCAAAGGTCAGCACCGCCCCGGTGAGGTAACCGGCCCGCGCCAGCGGCACCTCGATGCGCCAGAACGTCTGCCAGGGGCGGGAGCCCAATGTCGCCGCCGCTTCGAGCGCATCCTCGCTCACCGCCTCGAAGGCGTTGCGCAGGGGTTGCACCATGAAGGGCAGCGAAAAGATCACCGAACCGATGACGAGGCCGGGAAAGGTGAAGGCCAGCGTCCGCGCGCCCCAGAGCCCGGCCAGCGGTCCACCGATGCCGTTGGGCCCCAGCGCGATCAGGAGGTAAAAGCCGAGCACCGTCGGCGGCAGCACCAGCGGCAGCGCCACCACCGCCGCCACCGCCTCTTTCCATTTGGCCGACGAGCGCGCCAGCCACCAGGCGATGGGCGTACCGAGGACAAGCAGGATCGCCGTGACGGTCGCCGCCAGCGTCAGCGTCAGCGACACGGCCTGCCAGACCTCGCCGGCGCTCAGCATGCTGTGCTAGTGGGTTTCGTAGCCATACTTGGCGATGATGGCCTTGCCCTCGTCGCTCCGCAAGAACTCGAGAAAGGCCTTGGCGGCCGGCTCGCTTTCGCCCGGTTTGAGCAGCACCGCATCCTGGAGGATCGGCGTGTAGAGCTCGGCGGGAGCGGCCCAGACCTGCACCGCCGGCTTGCCGATCACCTGGCTGAGCGCCACGAAACCGAGTTCGGCATTGGCGCTGTCGATGAACTGCAGCGTCTGCGTGATGTTCTCGCCGGTGACCTGCTTGGGGGCGATCGCCTCGGTCAGCCCGAGCTTCTCCACAACTTCCAGTCCCGCCGCGCCATAGGGGGCGGTCGTGGGGTCGGCGATGGCGATGTGCTGGAATTCGCCGGCCTTGAGCACCGCCGCGCCATCGGTCAGATCGAGCGTGGGCGAATAGAGCACCACCTTGCCGACCGCATAGGTGAACACCGTGCCCTCGACGCCGAACCCATCCGTCACCGCCTGCGTCGGCCGCTTGTTGTCGGCCGAAAGGAACAGCTGGAACGGCGCGCCCTGGCTGATCTGCGTATAGAGCGCGCCGGTAGCGCCGAACGAGAAACTCACCGTGTCGCCGGTCTTGGCGGTGAAGGCCGCACCCAGCTCTTCGGCCGGCCTGGTGAAGTTCGCGGCCACGGCGGCACTGATCTCGGCCCCTGAGGCTGGGGCGGTCAGCAGCGCCAAAACCAGGATCAGCGCTGCGCGCATGATCAGGCCGGCTTCTTCAGCCCGGCCGCTTCCCGCGCCAGGGTCTCGATGCGCTTCCAGTCCTTGGACGCAATCGCATCGGCCGGCATCACCCAGGAACCGC
>DASWWF010000206.1:0-2488 GCA_036401035.1 Devosia sp. | reverse complement strand
GTGGATGACGGCTTTACCTCGATCATCGATCCAACGATGACCGATGCCAGCCCCACCGCGGAAGATTTGGCGCCGACCCTGCCGCTCAGCGAAGAGCCTGTGGCTGGTCATGGTGCCTCGATTGCCGCCGAGCACGGCGCGGCGGTACCGGCCGACGTCGAACATACCGCGCAGGCGGCGGCGGAAGCGTCGGCCGCTGGCGGTGAGCATCCGGTCTTTCCGGCCGAGACCGCCTGTCCGCCCGACGGTGCCGCAGCGGCCCCGACCGGCGACAATGGGCCCGAGGTCACGGCCGATGTCGCCTGCGACCCCAATGCCGGGCTCGTCAATGGCGTCGCCCAGCCGGTGGTGCAGGATGATGACGGTAATCTCGTGCCCTTCGCCCCCGATGACGGCAGTGCTTCGGCCGTCGAGCAGCGCCTCGGCGAACGCCGCGCCGATCTCGATGCCCGCGAGCAGGAACTCGAGATGCGCCTGGCGCTGGTCGAGGCCGCCGAAAAGCGCATCAACGATCGCACCGCCGTGCTGCAGCAGCTCGAAGCGCGGATCAATTCGCTGGTCGACCAGAACAAGGAAGCCGAGGAAGGCCAGTTCAAGGCGATCGTGCAACTCTACGAGACCATGAAGCCCAAGGAAGCGGCGCTGATCTTCGACGAACTCGACATGAACACGCTGCTGCGCGTCTCGCGGGCCATGAACCCGCGCAAGCTGGCGCCGGTAATGGCCAGGATGAGCCCGATCAAGGCCAAGGATCTCACTGCCTCGATGGCCATCGCGCCGGCTGAACCGCAGGTCGCGGTGACGTCGGAAGATCTTGCCGCGCTGCCGCAGATCGTCGGGCAGTAGTTCCCCAGAACCATGGTGTTTTACGGGCCTGGGTTAGCGGCCCGTTAAGCCCGGCCAGCCTATTGTCGCCCCGAAGTTGAGTACGGGCGGGCAGAAGGCCGGCATGGGCGAGTATCGGGTAAGGTTGGCGCAGGCGCTGAAAGCGCTGTGCGTAGCCCTCGTGGCGTTGATCGGCCTTTGGCCGGCGCTGGCCCATGCCCAGGACAAGGCGCAGCTCTTCGTCACCGCCGAGGCCGGATATGGCCGCCTGGTGCTGGGCTTTCCCGGCCGCAACGATCTCCCCGCCTACAAGGTGAAATACGAGAACGGCGTGCTCGCGGTGGAATTCAGCGAGCCGATCGCGCTGCTGCTGCCCGATGTGGCGGTGGCGCTGCCCAGCTACATCTCGGTGGCGCGTGTCGATCCCGATGCCCGCGGCGTACGCTTCGGTCTCCGCACCGCGCTCAACATCAACCACATGGAAGCGGGCGAAAAGCTCTTCATCGACCTGATGCCGCCGAGTTGGCAGGGCCTGCCGCCCGGCCTGCCGCCGGAGGTCGTCGCCGATCTCGCCAAGCGCGCCAAGGAAGCCGAGCGCATCGCCGAGCAGAAGCGCAAGGCCGAGGAAGCCAAGCGGCTCAATCCGATTGCCTCGCTGCGCGTCGGCCGCAACCCGACCTTCCTCCGCGTCGAATTCACCTGGAACGTCGATACCAAGGCGACCTTCGCGGTCAAGGACGCCACGGCCAATGTCGATTTCGAGTGGCCGGTGCCGGTGGATCTCTATGGCCTCAAGGCCGACCTGCCACCTGAACTCAAGCAGGTGGTCAATTCGGTGAGCGCCGATGGCACCCGCGTCACCTTCCGGGTGGCGCCGGGTATCACGCCGCGCTTTTACACCAGCTCGCCGCGCCAATATGTGCTCGATATCGACATCTCCAAGGAGAACGGGCTCGCGGCCGCCATCGAGGCGTCCGAGAAAGCCAAGGCCGAGCGCGCGGCGCTTGCCGAAGCCGAGCGCAAGGCCGCGCACGAGGAGGCCGCCACGCATGCCGCCGAGGCCGAGAGTTTGGGACCGTCGCGGCAGCAGACGTTGCTGACCCCGACCGTCAGCACCGTCGGCTCCACCGTCCGCGTCACCTTCCCGTTCGAGCAGGATACGGCCGCTGCCGTGTTCCGCCGCGGCGACACGGTCTGGATGCTGTTCGATACCTCGACCGCCATCAACCCGCCGACCCAGACCGATGCCCTGTCCTCGATCGCCACCCGTTTCGAGGTGATGCCGGCCGGCGACACCGAAGTCGTCCGCCTCGATCTTTCCGCCGAACGCCTCGCCACGCTGGGCTCGGAGGGCCGCTCCTGGGTCCTGTCGCTGGGCGACGTGCTGCTCAACCCGACCGAACCGGTGACGCTCACCCGCCTGCGCGACAATGAGGGTCACTACCAGATGCTGGCCGATCTCAACCGGCCGGCCAAGGTGCACCAGTTCCGCGATCCGACGGTGGGCGACCTGCTCAACGTCGTCACCGCCTATCCGCCCTCGCGCGGCGCGGCGCGCAATCTCAACTATGTCGATTTCTCCGCCCTCCGCTCGGTGCATGGTCTCGTCATCAAGCCTGAACACGACGATCTGCAGGTCGGCATCGACGGCAAGAACGCCGTC
>DASWWF010000205.1:0-4645 GCA_036401035.1 Devosia sp. | reverse complement strand
TATGGGCAAGCCGTTGGCCAGCGAGCAGAATGCGCCGCATGTGCCGGTGCTGCTCGCCGAAGTGCTCGCGGCGCTCGAGCCGCTGGCCGGGGCCCGGATCGTCGATGGCACGTTTGGCGCCGGCGGCTATTCACGGGCGCTCCTCGAAGCCGGGGCCTCGGTGGTCGCGATCGATCGAGACCCGTCGGTGGCGCCGCATGTCGAGCGCCTCAAGTCCGATTTTCCCAAGACCTTTCAATTCGTGGCCGGCGAGTTCGCCGCGCTCGACCAGCTGGTGAGCCGGCCGGTCGATGGTGTGGTGCTCGATATCGGCGTCTCCTCGATGCAGCTCGACATGGCCGATCGCGGTTTCTCGTTCATGCGCGAGGGGCCGCTCGACATGCGGATGTCGGGGGAGGGCGAGAGTGCCGCCGACCTCGTCAATACGCTCGACGAGACGACGCTGGCCAACCTGCTGTTCGCCTATGGCGAGGAGCGCAAGTCGCGCCGCATCGCCCAGTTCGTCGTTGCAGCCCGCGCTGCCGAGCCGATCACCACGACTACGCAGCTGGCCCGCGTGGTCGAAAAAGCCATCGGCCGCAAGCCGGGCGACAATCATCCGGCGACCCGGTCGTTCCAGGCTCTGCGCATCGCGGTCAATGCCGAGTTCGACCAACTGGTCGAGGGGCTGTTCGCGTCCGAGCGGTTGCTGAGTGAGGGCGGGCGGCTCGCGGTCGTCACCTTTCACAGCCTCGAAGACCGCATCGCCAAGCGCTTCTTCGACCCCGAAAAGGGCGGTCCGGCCCAATCGCGCCACCTGCCGCAGACGGCGGCCGAGGCGCAGCGCTGGGTCGTCGCCAAGGCGGTCAAGCCGAGTGCCGCCGAGACCGACCGCAATCCGCGCGCCCGGTCCGCCATTCTCCGCGCTGCCCGTCGCACCTCGGCGCCGGCGCGCGAGGTGAGCTATGCCGGCCTTGCCGTTCCGACAGTACGAGGCGCGGCATGATCAAGACACTCAACGCCATCCTCGTCTGCACCAGCCTCGTTGGCCTCGTCGGCGTCTATGCGCTGAAGTTCCAGGTCGAGGACACGGCCGGCGCCAAGGCGGCGCTGGAGCGGCGCATCGAGCGGCAGCAGGCGTCGCTGTCGCTGCTCGAGGCCGAATGGGCCTATCTCAACCAGCCCACCCATGTGGCGCCGATCGTGGCGCGGCACAACGAGGTGCTGGCGCTGCAGCCGACCAAGCCGACGCAGTTCGCCGCCATGGACAGCCTGCCGATGCGGCCGGTGGTGCAGCTCGATACCACTGCGCTCGACTCGCTGTTTGAGTCGCTGGAGGCCGGTGTCGATCCTATCGAACAACTCATCGAGGCAAGTGAAGACGATGGCACTTCTCTCTGAGGGTGGCGCAACGCCGATCGCGCTCGACGGCGCCCGCAAATCCCGCGGCAACCTCACCAAGGCTCGTATCCGCTGGGTGATCCTGGCGCTGATCATCGTGTTCGGCACCGTTGCCGGCCGCCTGATCCAGCTCGGCTCGGTGGTCACCGAGACCACCATCGAAGGCCAGGAACGCGATCTGATCACCGCGTCACGCCCGGCGCTGCTCGATCGCAACGGCCTCGAAATGGCCGTCGATATCCGCGTGCCGTCGCTCTATGCCGAACCGCGCCGCATCATCGATGTCGAGGAAGCGGTGCAGAAGCTGCGCACCGTGCTGCCCGACCTCGACGAGGATTGGCTGCGCAAGCGGCTGACCGGCGACAAGGGCTTTGTCTGGGTCAAGCGCGAGCTGACCCCGGCGATCGAGGACGCGATCTTCGCGCTCGGCCTGCCGGGCTTCGATTTCGTGCAGGAGAGCAAGCGCTTCTATCCGGGCGCGCGCGAGGCCTCGCACGTGCTGGGCGCCACCAATATCGACAACCAGGGCATTGCGGGCATCGAAAAGCACATGGACGACGAGAACGTCGCCCTGCTGCAGTCGCTTGGCCTTGCCCGTGGCAACGAGCTGGCGCCGGTCAATCTCTCGATCGATTTGCGCGTGCAGCACGTGCTCTACGAGCAACTGTCGGACGCACTGGTGCGCTACCAGGCCGTCGCCTCGGCCGGGGCCGTCATGGACGTCAGGACTGGCGAGATCATTGGTCTGGTGTCGCTGCCGGACTATGACCCGAACAATCCCTCGACGGCGTTCGAGGACTATAACGGGGTCAAGAACCAGCGCTTCAACCGCATCACCTCGGGCATCTACGAACTGGGCTCGACCTTCAAGACGGTGACGCTGGCCGGCGCGCTCGACAGCGGCAAGGTGCGGATCACCGATACGTTCGACGCCCGCTATGGCATCCGCTTCGGCCGCTTCACCATCGACGATTTCCACGGCAAGCACCGGGTGCTGACGGTGCCCGAGGTCTACAAGTATTCCTCCAATATCGGCACCATCAAGATCATGCAGGCGCTGGGCAAGGACGACTTCCGGGCTTTCCTCTCAAAGCTCGGCTTCGACAAGCGCGCCAGCATCGAGCTGCCGGAAATGCGCGACCCGACGGTGCCGGCGAAGTTCTCCGAGATCGTCGCGGCGACTTCGAGCTTCGGCCATGGCCTCTCGATTTCGCCGCTGCACATGCTTCGCGCCATGGCAGCCTTCGTCAATGGCGGCAACATGGTGCCGCCGACGCTGATCAAGCGCAGCGAGGCCGAGGCCAGGCAGCTCTACGAGCCGGTGATCTCGCCGACCACCAGCGGCTACATCCGCTACCTGATGCGGCTCAATGCGCTCGAAGGCTCGGGCACGCGCATGAACAAGGCGGCAGCCGGCTATCGCGCCGGCGGCAAGACCGGTACGGCGGAAAAGGTGGTCAACGGCGCCTATTCGGCGAGCAAATCGTTCAACGTGTTCACGTCGGCATTCCCGCTCGACAACCCACGCTATGCGATGATTATCCTCGTGGACGAGCCGAAATCGGAGAACGCACAGTCGGGGCACACGGCCGGCTGGAACGCGGGTGAGGTGACTGGTCGTGTGGTGGCCCAGATTGCGCCGATGCTTGGCATCAGCCCCGATTTCAATGAAATGCTAGATGCAAACCTTGTCCCTGTCGAAATCCGCTAGTTTGATTCCAGAAGGAAGTCCGGACGTGCCGTTCGTATTGGCAGAACTGCTCAAAGGCGCCGGCGCACGCAAGCCGCCCGAGCTCACGGTCGAAGGGGTGAACTCCGACAGCCGGGCGATCGGCTCGGGCGAGGTGTTCTTCGCCATTCCCGGGACCAAGGTGCATGGCGACAGTTTCGCTGGCCAGGCGCGGCAGCGCGGCGCCATCGCCATGATCTCGGACCGCAAGCCGGCCGAAGACCCGGGCATTCCGGTGGTGATCGTCAAGGATGTCCGCAGGGCCTATGCCAGCGCCGCGTCGCGCGTCTTTCCGGCGCAGCCCGACACGCCCGTGGCCGTTACCGGCACCAACGGCAAATCCTCGACCGTTTCCTATGTGCGGCAGATCTGGGCCTATTGCGGGCTCAAGGCGGCCAGCATGGGTACGGTGGGGATCGAGACCAGCGATGGGCTCATTCCGGGGGAACTGACCACGCCCGATCCGCTGACGCTGCATCGCGATCTCGCCATGCTCAAGGCGCGCGGCATCGACCATGTCGCCATGGAAGCCTCGAGCCAGGGGCTGGACCAGCGCCGCATCGACGGGCTGCGGTTCAAGGCGGTGGCCTTCACCAATCTGAGCCGCGACCATCTCGACTATCACATCGACATGTCGACCTATCGCGAAGCCAAACTCCGGCTGTTCCGCGATCTCATCGCCGATGGCGGTTCGGCGATCGTCAATTCGGACGACGAGGAACACATGCCGTTCCTCTTTGCCGCCCTCGATCGCGGCGCGACGCTGCTGACGGTGGGGCGCGAAGGCGCGTTTTTCGAGATTTCCAACATCATCAACGAAGGTTTCGGCCAGCAGGTGGTCGGCCGCATGGTCGGCGAGCCGGCGAGCTTCAAGCTGCCGCTGACCGGCGATTTCCAGGTCAGCAACGCCGTCGTGGCGCTGGCGCTGGCGGTCAGCACCGGGGCGCCGCCGCAGAAGGCGCTCGAAGCACTCAACACGCTCAAGGGCGCCAAGGGCCGCATGGAACTGGTGGCCGAGCACAATGGCGCGGCGATCTTCGTGGACTATTCGCACAAGCCTGCGGCACTGGAATCGGCGCTCAACTCGCTGCGCCCCTTCGCCAAGAAGAAGCTGCATCTGGTCTTCGGCGCCGGCGGTGACCGCGACAGGGGCAAGCGGCCGCTGATGGGCGAAGTGGCCCAGCGCCTTGCCGACAAAGTCATCGTCACGGACGACAATCCGCGCACCGAGGACCCCAAGCTCATCCGCACGCAGATCCTCGCCGAAGTACCCATGGCCGACGAGATCGGCGATCGCCGCAAGGCCATCGAGACGGCGATCCGCAATCTGAAGCCGGGCGATGCACTGCTCATTGCAGGCAAGGGCCACGAGGACTATCAGATCATCGGTGACACCAAGCACCATTTCTCCGACCACGAAGTGGTGCTGGAGACGCTCAAGGGACTGTAACATCGCATGAGATCGCTCTGGACCGTCGCCGAAGTTGTTGCAGCTACCGGCGGGCGGCCCGAGGGGCTGCTCGACGGGCCGATCTC
>DASWWF010000204.1:0-1941 GCA_036401035.1 Devosia sp. | reverse complement strand
CACGGTCAGGGCCTGTGGTGGCTCGAATTCACCCTCACCGGCAAGGAGGCCCATACCGGCTCCACCCCGATGAACATGCGGGTCAATGCCGGCCTCGCCATGGCCCGCATCCTCGAAATGGTGCAGACCGTCGCCATGGATGCGCAGCCCGGCGCCGTAGGCGGCGTCGGCCAGATGAAGTTCTCGCCCAATTCGCGCAACGTGCTGCCTGGCACGGTGGTGTTCACCGTCGACATCCGCTCGCCCGATCAGGCCAAGCTCGACGGCATGCGGGCCCGCATCGAGGCCGAGGCGCCCAAGATCTGCGAAGCGCTCGGCGTCGGTTGTTCGGTCGAAGCGGTGGGTCATTTCGATCCGGTCACCTTCGACCCGACCTTGGTCAAGCGCGTCCGCAAGGCGGCCGAGGATCTCGGCTACTCCCACATGGACATCATTTCCGGCGCCGGCCACGACGCCTGCTGGATGAACCGCATCGCCCCCTCCGTCATGATCATGTGCCCCTGCGTCGATGGCCTCAGCCACAACGAGGCCGAGTCGATCAGCAAGGAATGGGCCGCCGCCGGCGCCGACGTCCTGCTCCACGCGGTACTGGAAACCGCGGAGATTGTGGCGTGAGGGACACTGATACCTCGGCTGTCGTCCCCTCTCCCCGAGGGGGAGAGGGTGGCGCGAAGCGCCGGGTGAGGGCCGTCCGCCCGGCAGCAGCAATTCCGCGAGCTCGCAAGCTGCGCGTCCAGATGACAGATGCCGAACGTCGCTTCTGGAACCTGGTGCGCAATCGCAGCTTCGACGGGCTGAAGTTCGTACGGCAATATCCCGTTGGACCGTTCATCGCTGACTTTGCTTGTCGCGAACGTAAGCTCATCGTGGAACTCGATGGCAGCCAGCATGTCGCCGAGGCAACCTACGACGAGCGACGGACCATCTTCATAAATAGCGAAGGCTATTCAGTTCTGCGCTTCTGGAACAATGAAGTGCTGACCGAGCTGGCAGGCGTGCATCAGATGCTGCAGGCGGTACTGGCAGGTTACGAACCCTCACCCGGCTGGCGCTTCTCGCCAGCCACCCTCTCCCCGACGGGGAGAGGGGACGACAGCGAGAGCACAGCGAAATGACCATCATCAAGAACGGCACCATCGTTACCGCCGATCTCACCTACAAGGCCGATGTGCGCGTCGAGAATGGCACCATCACCGAGATCGGGCCGAACCTCACGGGCGGCGACACGCTGGATGCGACCGGGTGCTATGTCATGCCCGGCGGCATCGATCCGCACACCCACCTCGAAATGCCCTTCATGGGCACCTACTCCTCCGACGATTTCGAGTCCGGCACCCGTGCCGCGCTCTCGGGCGGCACCACCATGGTGGTCGATTTCTGCCTGCCCAATCCCAACCAGTCGCTGCTCGAAGCGCTGCAGATGTGGGACAACAAGACATCCAAGGCCTCGACCGACTATTCCTTCCACATGGCCATCACCTGGTGGGGCGAGCAGGTGTGGAAGGAAATGGCCGATGTCGTCGATCGCGGCATCACCAGCTTCAAGCACTTCATGGCCTATAAGGGCGCCCTGATGGTCGACGACGACGAGATGTTCTCGTCCTTCCAGCGCTGCGCCGATCTCGGCGCCCTGCCGCTGGTCCATGCCGAGAACGGCGACGTCGTCGCGCAGATGACCGCCAAACTCCTCGCCGACGGCAACAACGGCCCCGAGGCCCATGCCTATTCGCGCCCGCCGGAAGTCGAGGGCGAAGCCACCAACCGCGCCATCATGATCGCCGATATGGCGGGTGTGCCGGTCTACATCGTCCACACCTCCTGCGAAGAGGCGCATGAAGCCATCCGCCGCGCCCGCCAGAAGGGCATGCGCGTCTATGGCGAGCCGCTGATCCAGCATCTCGTGCTCGACGAGACCGAGTACCAGAACCCCGATTGGGATTA
>DASWWF010000203.1:0-3161 GCA_036401035.1 Devosia sp. | reverse complement strand
TCGACCTGCACGACTTTCTCTCGCGCGAAAAGAATACGCCGCAGGGCCAGGCCCTGCAGCGTGCGTTGGAGTGCTAGTGTAATCGGTCGCCGAAGACTCAGGCGGTGCCGCTGAAATAGCCGCGCGCTTCGTCCTCGGTCGGGAATTTCCCCTCGGGGGTCATACGATCGACATTTTCGGGGATCGCGGTGGCGAGACGGGAGAGCAGCTCGTCGCGGCTCAAACCGGTGCGGCGCGACAGTTCCTCGAGATTGTCGGCGCCGATGGCCTGTTCGACCTGATCGGGCGTGAGGCCCTTGGTCGGCACGCCCGGCGTCACCCAGGAGTCGGCAACGTCGGCCTGGCCGGATTTCTTGAATGTATCCATCAGGTCGCCGAGACCGCCGGCGAGGCCACCGCCGCCGGCTGCGCCGCCGAGCAGGCCGCCGAGGCCGTCGAGGATGCCGTCGAGGCCCTCGCGCGGCTTGCCGTCAGGCGATGGGGCACGGTTCTTGAGGCCATCGAGGGCCTCGGAAATCTTGTCGCGGTTCTGGTAGCCGGCGACTGCGAGCAGTCCGAGCAGCGCCAGCATGGATGGCATCTTGTTGGCCATGGTCGGTCTCCTAGGCTCGACGGCGGGCGATCATGCCCCACACGAACAATACGATGACGGCGCCGACCACGGCGCCGATGAGGCCAGCGCCTTCACCGGGCGCGTACCAGCCGAGCGCCTGGCCGAGATAGGACGCGACGAAGGCGCCGACGACGCCGAGAATGGTGGTGAGAATGAAGCCCGACGGCTCGTTCGAGCCCGGCATGATGAATTTGGCGATGATGCCGGCTACAAAGCCGATCAGGATAGTCCAGAGAATGCCCATGAGGTCCCTCGGTGCGCCGCGACATGCGCGCTGCTGTGATAAGGCGCACCGGTGGGATTTCGTTCCGTCGGGCTAGGAGGAGATGTACTCGCGCAGCGCCAGGGCTTCCTGCTCGGTCTCTTCGATCTTGCGCTTGACCACGTCGCCGATCGAGACGATGCCCACGAGGGTGCCTTCCTCGACGATGGGGATGTGGCGGATGCGATAGCGCGTCATCTGCTCCATCAGCTCGCTCACCGGGGTGTCGCGGCCGCAGGTGATCACCGTCTTGGTCATGATGTTGGAGACGGGCGAGGCCAGCAGTTCTTCGGGGTCGCCGCCCAGATGCCGGACGATGTCGCGTTCCGACAGGATGCCGGCGACGGCGCCGGCCGCGTCGGTCACCACAACGGCGCCGATCCGGCGCTCATTGAGCAGGCGCACCGCTTCGGCAACCGGGGCGCCGGTGGGGACGGTGTGGACCACCGTGCCCTTGGATTGAAGGATATTGTCGACTTGCATCGTTAGTCCTCCTCTCTTTGGGGCAGTGTGCGCCCATAGCGAGGGGAGGGCAACCCCGGCCGCGCTCGCACGCCCGGCCGGGGAAAAGTCCATCAGTTCTTGAGTGCACCCTTGCTGGTCTGGGTCTCGGACTGCACCCCGTCGTTGGGGGTGGCCGCGGCGCCATCGGACGGAGCGGCGCAGCAGTCGGTCGGCTCATCGGAGGCGGCCGGCGCGGGCAGCGCGAGAGGCTGGTCGACCGGACGCGCGTCGCCCGACGAGGTCGCCGAGATGGCGATCTGGCCGGCGAGCGCCGCCGGGTTCTCCGAGGCAGCCACCAGCAGCGGCAGGGCGATGCCCTGCGGGTTGGTCGAGGTCAGCGTCACGCTCACCTGCGGCTTGGTCTTGATGAAGGCGGCGATTTCCTCGCTGGCCGCCATCGCCTCGGGCGTGGTGCCGACGAGGCCGAGCACCATGGCCTGGGCGAGGCCGGCAATGCCGACGCGCATCACCGCCGGGTCCTGCTTTTCCTCGGCAGCGGCGACGCCGAGGATCAGGCTCGAGATGCCGCGATCGTCGAGGTCGATCTTGAGCTCCTTGAGGGTCAGGGCCATCGAGGCGACCAGGGCGACATTGTTGTCGGCGGCGAAGAGGGCGTCCGTGGCGTTGCCGAGCACGGCCGAGAGTTTCACCGAACCGAAATCGGCGGCGTCGATGGAGACCGTGTCGACGACGATGGTCTGGTTCGCCTTGTCCCAATGCAGCTGCAGATCCTGACTGAGATCGACCTGCTCGATGCCGAGGGCGCGCAGCATCTTGCCCTCGTCCTCATCGGGGATGGTGACGAGGATATTCTGCGTGGTCAGCCCGATCTTGGACGGGATGCCATTGACGTAGTCAGCCAGGCTGATGTCGAAGCCGCCGACGGTGGCGGCGATGCGCTGGCCGGCATTTTCAGGATCGGGCGCATCGACCTTGAGATTAGTGAGCGACAGGCCGTCGATGGCGGGGATCAGCTTGCGCCAGTTCTCGGTGAACCAGGCTTCGGTGAGTTCGGCCGGAGCGGCGGCGAGGGCCGCGATCGGGGCCGAGAAGTCCATCTTCTTCCAGGTGAAGTTGCCCAGCGTCACCGAGCCGGCATCCTTGCCCTTGACGTCGACGACCACGTCGCTGACGCCGAAATGCGGATAGACGCCGGGCTTGAAGCCGCCCATTTCGAGCGCGCCCGACGAGATCACGACGCTGCTGCCCTTGCCGTCATCGCCGGAGCAGTTGAAGCCCTCGCCGGTCATCGGCGTGGATTCGAAGGCGGTGAGGATATCGACGTAGAAGTCGATGAACTTGCGGATTTCAGCAGGCGTCGGGGTCTTGGACTCATCGGCCGCAGCGGCGAGCTGGGCGAATTCGGTGAAGTTGGTCTTGAGCGGCCGGGCCTTGAAATCGGCCAGCGAGGCGCCGCCGATATCGCAGGTGAAACCGGGGCCGGTCATGCTGGCGCCGTCGAAGACGAAGTCGGCATACATGGTCTTGTAGTCATCGCCGGCGCCCGGCGTGCCCAGGCCATAGAAGGCGAGGATGGCGCCGATATCGAGGGTCGAGGTCGACATCTTGCCGAAGGTCATCTTGACCCCGGCGCCGGCATCGATCTCGGCGGAGCCGACCGCGGCGGACTTGGCAACGCCGTCGACCACGTCGTTGAGGGCGAAGTCGCGATAGGTGATGACGGCCTTTTCGGTGCCGCCGCTGCCATCGGTCTTGGGCACGTCATAGCTGACGGTAAGTTCGGGGATGGTGATGCTGCCGGCGTCGAGCTCGGCAAGCGAG
>DASWWF010000202.1:0-2113 GCA_036401035.1 Devosia sp. | reverse complement strand
ACCGAGGCACCCGACATCGTCTCGTTCAAGGTGAAGGGCAAGGAACTCGACACCAGCTACGGCTCGAACGGCCAGGCCGCCATCCAGTCCGAAGGCCTCGGTCTCAAGACCGCCGAAGACCGTGGCCGCCACGTCGTCGCTCTGCCGGGTGACCGCACCATGCATATCGGCCGCTTCGGCGGTCTGCCGGCTGCAGTGGTTCTCGATGCCTCCGGCAAGCTCGACACCAGCGTAAGCGGGGATGGCATCCTCGAACTGCCCAACGATGCGGTCAACGCCCAGTTCTTCGGCGTCGATGTCTCGCCCGATGGCAAGTCGGTTGCGCTCTCGACCAACAACGACAAAGCCGGCGCCCGCGTCGTGGTGCTGTCGCTGAACTGATCGCTCGATAGCCCAATGAAAAAGGGCGGCTCCCCGGAGCCGCCCTTTCTTGTTTGGGCTGGTTATTGCCCACCCACCGGTTGTCATCCCTGCGAAAGCAGGGACCCACTCATCTGCCCCAGCGGAGGAGAGATAGGTCCCGGGTCAAGCCCGGGATGACAATCGAGTGTGTGGCCAACGAGTAAGGGATCCCCTACCGCGCCATCTCGTAGCTCAGGCTCCACTCGCGGTAGCGCCGGCGCCCATCTTCGAGATGCCGGCGCATGGCGGTACGGGCATCGTCGGACCGCCGGTTGGTGATGGCGTCGTAGATCGCCTGGTGCTCCAGTTCGATGGCGTCGAGGAACACCTGCTTGCTGGTGTCGTCGGTGAATGTCGTGCCCAGCACCTTTCGCGGCAGCAGCCGCTCGCCCATGTCGTCGACGAAGGTGATGAAGCGGCGGTTGTTGGTGGCCTCGGCGATGGCGCGGTGGAAGGCGCGGTCGGCGCCGCTCGCCAGCGTGCTGTCGCTCTTGTGGCGGCGGAACAGGGTCTGCGCCTGCGCCATCCGCAAGAGATGCGTTTCGGTCCGGCGCTCGGCCGCCAGCCCCGCCGCCTCGACCTCGATGGCGATGCGGAACTCCATGAAATCGAGAATGTCGCCGATCTCCTGCGGCGCCGCCATGTACATGGAGGCCTTGCGCTCGTCGGGCTTGGAGACATAGACGCCGCTGCCGCGCAGCGAGCGCACCCGGCCCTCCGCCTTGAGTGTGGCAATGGCCTCGCGCACCACGGTGCGGCTCACCGAAAACTGTTCACAAAGCTTGTCGGCGGAGGGCAGTTTGTCGCCGGGTTTGAGGTTGTCGGCCTCAATCAGCCGGAGCAGGTCGAGTTTGACCCTGTCCGTCAGGTGTAAGGTGCTGTTGGAAGACATCATAGAAATTTTCAAAGTGTTGTCAGCTACATAGCGCTTCGGACGCGCGAGTGCGAGCGCACTGCGCTTGCCGACTTCCACGATCTATCATACTTCTTTTCAGAAGTCATATTTATCGGGAGGATTGCGAATGTATGTGGGTACGCAGCTGGGGGGAGACCAGTATGCCAAGGTCGGGGATCGTTATCTGCGGCAGCTCGCGCAACTGGGCGTGAAGCATGTCTGCATCGATCCGCTTGGAAACCCCTGGGAATGGGATCGCGACGCGATCATGCGCCATTCAGAACACGTTCAGGAACAGGGCCTGATCCTGGATATGGTGCAGCTTCCCCTGCCCTCCTCGGGCATCGAGCGCAACCACACCGCACCCGGAATCGTGCTGGGCAGGCCCGGCGAACGCGACCGCGAGATCGACGGCCTCTGCCGCATCATCGAGGCGCTGGCCGAGGCGGAGATCCCTGCCGCCAAATACAATTTCAACGTGCTGGGCATTCCGCGCACCACTTCCGAGACCGGCCGCGGCGGCCAGAAACTCTCGACCTGGCGCGCCAGCGAAGCGACCAACGCCGACACCCTCACCATCGCCGGAGAAGTCTCCGCCGACGAGTTCTGGGAACGCATCACCTACTTCCTCGAGCGCGTCATTCCGGTCGCCACGGCCAACAAGGTGCGCCTCGCCTGCCACCCGCACGACCCGGCGACACCCGCCGGTTTCCGCGGCTTCGAGAAGCGCGTGCTGAGCGACGCCGAAGGGCTGATGAAGTTCGTGCAGATCGCCGAGAGCCCCTATCACGGCCTCAACTTCTGCCAGGGCACCAT
>DASWWF010000201.1:0-2426 GCA_036401035.1 Devosia sp. | reverse complement strand
GACCCACTCGCGGATGAAATCCATCTGCGTGTAATTGGGGTTGATGTCGAACGACCAGCCGAACTCTGAGAGCAGGTTCGTGCCCTCGATGAAGCCTTCGCTCATCGTCAGCCCGCGCGGGTCGGCGTCGAATTCCATGATGCGGCGGATGCCGCGCACGCTGGGATGATTGTCACGCATCTGTTCGAGCATGGGGCGGACCTTGTTGCCCCATTCGAGCGGCGCCATCGGGATGATCGCCTTGATGCGCGGATCGCGCCTCTGCTCGTCTTCAACGAATTCGATCTCTTCGATGTACTGGCCGAAATCCGCATAGCACTCGAGGAACACCATGGCCTCGATATCGAGGTCGCCGCTGGCCTTCTGGTAGTCCTCGACCTGGTAGGGATGCCCGAACAGCGGGCTGCCCTCGAAGGCCGAGTACTTCAGCCGCGACTGGTCCCAGACATGCAGATGGGTGTCGATAATCGGAAAATTCGGCACGGCACTCACTCCCTCGCACGGTCCGTCATTTTTCTGCGCGGACGGTTCCGTACGCTCTCAGGAATGGCCAGAAGAGAAAAACTTGTCAAACTAATTTTTGTCTGACAACTTACACGCCGAAACCGAGAGCGGAGTCCACTCCGCCATATTGCCTTTAGGGAGGCCTATCGCTGTGAGCGTTTCCGTTTCCACCCGTCGCCGGGTCGGCCGCACGTCTTTGGAATTGCCGGTTTTCGGCTTCGGTGCAGCCCATATCGGCGAGCTCTACGGCAAGGTCGACGAGGCCGATTCCCAGGCAACGCTGAATGCCGCCTGGGATGCGGGCGTGCGCTACTACGACACCGCCCCCTGGTATGGCCGCGGCCTCTCCGAGCACCGCCTCGGCGGCTTCCTCCGCACCAAGCCGCGCGACCAGTTCTCGGTCACCTCCAAGGTCGGCCGCACCCTGCATCGCCCGAAGGATCCCAAAACCTTCGACCGCGCCCCGTGGGCCGGCGGCCTCAATTTCGAGGTCCATTTCGACTATTCCTATGACGGCATCATGCGCTCCTACGAGCAGCTGCTGCAGCGCATGGCGCTCGACACCGTCGACGCGCTGGTGATCCACGACATGGACGTCGCCTATCACGGCGAAGAGGCGCAGGCGGCGCACGAGAAGGCGCTGCGCGAAACCGGCATCAAGGCGCTGCAGGAGCTCAAGAAGACCGGCGATATCCAGGCCTATGGCATGGGCATCAACACCAACCAGGCGCTCGAGGAAGTCGCGACCCAGGTCGACCTCGATTTCTGCCTTGTCGCCATGCCCTATACGCTGCTCGATCAGGAGAGCCTGACGCGCGGCATGAAGACCTGCGTCGATCGTGGCGTCTCGGTGATCATCGGCGCGCCGTTTGCGTCGGGCATCCTCGTCACCGGCTCGGGCGCCGGCGCCAAATATGCCTATGGCAAGGCGCCGCCGGAAGTGCAGGCCCGCGTGCAGGGCATCGAGGCCGCCTGCAAGGCCCATAATGTGGTGATGCCGGTGGCGGCGCTGCAGTTCGTGCTGGCCCACCCGGCGGTGGTGGCGACCATCCCTGGCGCCGCCAAGCCGAGCGAAGTGCAGGCCAACGTCAAGGCGCTGGAAGTGAAGATCCCGGCCGAGTTCTGGGCCGACCTCAAGGCCAAGGGCCTGATCCACCCCGACGCCCCGGTGCCTGCATGACCGACGGCGCCGTCCCGCTGATCTCGGCCCGCGGTATCGGCAAGAACTTTGCCACCATCGACGTGCTGCGCGATGTCGATCTCGACCTGTTCAAGGGCGAGATCCACGCGCTATTGGGCGAGAATGGCGCCGGCAAATCGACCTTTGCCAAGATCCTGGCGGGTGTGCATCGCCCCTCGCGCGGCACGCTGAGCCTCAACGGTACGCCGGTCGAGGTGACCAACCCGATCGCGGCGCAGAAGCTCGGCATCACCCTGATCCACCAGGAGCCGATTTCGTTCCCCGATCTCTCGGTGGCCGAGAACCTCGTCATCGGCGATGCCGGCGACGGCTGGTTCAGCCGCGTGCCCTGGGCCGAGATGACGCGCGAAGCCAACCGGCTGATGGACCTGCTCGGCGTCAAGATCGACGTCACCCGGCCGATGCGCGGCCTTTCCATCGCCGACCAGCAGATGGTCGAAATCGCGCGCGCGCTCGCCTCGGACAGCCGACTCATCATCATGGACGAGCCAACGGCGCCTTTGACCCCCAAGGAAGTCGAGACGCTCTTCGTCATCGCGCGCCGCCTGCGCGACGAAGGCCGTACCATCATCTTCATTTCGCACCGCCTCGAAGAGGTGCGCGCGCTCTGCGACCGCGTCACCATCTTCCGCGACGGCAACAAGATCACCACCGACACCATAGGCAACCTGACCGATGCCGACATCATCCGCCTGATGATTGGCCGCCCGTTCAAGGAATA
>DASWWF010000200.1:0-3987 GCA_036401035.1 Devosia sp. | reverse complement strand
GCGTCGGGAGGGGGTCGATCCTGTCTCCCCAAGGTTAACCTCCGTGCGCTTGGCCCAGCGGTTCGGGACGACTCCCCTCCGCCTCCCGGCAGTCTCCCCACAAACGTTCGTCGCGCTTCCCGTCGCGTGGGGTTGATGGGGGGATTCTAGTGGAAGCCAAAAGCGCGGGGATAAGCACCAATTTTTCCAGCCCGCGCAAAGGCTTGCAGCCGGCCACGACAGGAGCGACGGCCTACATGGCCCGCACACAAAGTTGCGAGGACACGGCTAGCGGCTTTTCTTGTGCTCTGAGAGGCGTACTGTCATCCCACGGTCATCATATGGCCGGCCCAGGCGGAGTGGGGAGAGCCGCGCCGGGCCGGACGTGGAGAGTGTGGCGTGAAGCGAAGGCCCCTCTACAGCGGTTCCAGCAAGGCTCGCACACAAGCTGCGCAGCGCCTGACGGAGCCGGGCGGCCCAAGACAGTCACAACCGCTCCCGACCTATATCTACGAGCCCGAGGGCCCCACGACGCGCGAGCGCATCGCCAAGGTGTGGGCGCCATTCTCCGCCAGGCACCGCACCAAGCTCGTCGTCGCCGCCTCCGTGCTGATCACGCTGCTGCTTGTCGGCGGCTGGGAGCTGTTCCAGCCCGCGGCGCAACGGCTGACGCAGGACGACATCAACGAGGCGGTGAACTTTGCCATGGACGAGCGGCCGCGGCCGCCCTCGGTGGCCTCCATGGCCTATGCGGCGGTGATCCCGTCCGTGGTGCGCGTCAACGGCTACGACCCCAACGCCAAGGAAGGCGACGAGACCGCCACGCCCCCGGCCGAAGGCTCGCCGCCGCCGCTCGAGAACCCGCCCGCCGGCGAGGTGCAGGAAGACTTTCATGAAAAGTACACCGCCGTCGGCACCGGCGTGGTGATCGACGACCAGGGCACCATCCTCACCAATCTCCACGTGGCCCGCGCTGCACCGCGGCTGCGGGTGGAGTTCTTCGACGGCACCGAGGCCGATGCCCGCATTGTCGGGGCGCGGCCCGAGCTCGATCTCGCCATCATCCAGCCCAACCGGCTGCCCGACGACCTGCAACCGGCGACGCTCGGCTCCAGCGCCTCGCTGCGGCCGGGTGACGACGTCGTCGCCATCGGCTTTCCCTTCGGCATCGGCCCCTCGGCTTCGGCCGGCGTGGTCTCGGGCCTGCTCCGTATCTTCGAGCAGGAGGGATCGCCGGCCATGCGCAACATGATCCAGTTCGACGCGGCGGCGAACCCCGGCAATTCCGGCGGCCCGCTGGTCAATGCCGACGGCGAGGTGGTGGGCATCGTCACCGCTATCCTCAACCCGTCGGGTATCCGCACCTTCGCCGGCATCGGCTTTGCCGCAACCATCGAGGACGCCGGCGGAGCCGTCGAAGACTCGCCGCTCTAGCACCAAGGGACAGATCAGCATGGCCGACCACACCGACACGCCAACCCCGAACCCGCTGATGGAGCAGGTGCTCTACGAGGTCAAGAAAGTGGTGGTCGGCCAGGACCACTTCCTCGAGCGCGTGCTGATCGCTCTCCTCGCCCGTGGCCACCTCCTCGTCGAAGGCGTGCCGGGCCTTGCCAAGACGCTGACCATCAACACGCTGGCGACCGCCATCCAGGGCAGCTTCAAGCGCATCCAGTTCACGCCGGACCTCGTGCCATCCGACCTGGTCGGCACCCGCATCTACAGCCAGAAGACCGGCGAGTTCGCGACCTCGCTGGGCCCGGTGTTCTGCAACCTGCTGCTCGCCGACGAAATCAACCGCGCACCGGCAAAGGTGCAGTCGGCGCTGCTCGAGGTGATGCAGGAGCATCACGTCACCATCGCCGGCGAAACCCACGCCGTGCCGAACCCCTTTGTCGTCATGGCGACGCAGAACCCGATCGAGACCGAGGGCACCTATCCGCTGCCCGAGGCGCAGGTCGACCGTTTCATGATGAAGGTGCTGGTCGGCTATCCCAGCGAGGAGGAAGAGTTCGTCATCGTCTCGCGCGTCACCGGCATGATGCAGGCCGTGGGCAAGGTGGCCACTACCGCGCAGCTGATCGACCTGCAGCTCGAGTCGCGGAAACTCTATGTCGATCCCAGCCTCATCCAGTTCGCCGTCAAACTGGTCGGCGCCACGCGCACGCCCGGCGCTGTCGGCCTCGACGATATCGGCCGCTTCATCACCTATGGCGCCAGCCCGCGCGCGTCCATCGCCATGATCGAAGCGGGCAGGGCGCTCGCCTTCCTGCGCGGCCGCGACTATGTGCTGCCGCAGGACGTCATCGACATCGCGCCCGACGTGCTGCGACACCGCCTGTCGCTGAGCTATGAGGCGCTGTCGGAGTCGGTTTCGCCCGACGACATCATCACCAGAATCCTCCGCGCCGTGCCGGCACCCGAGCAACCGTTGCAGAGCCATGTCCGTGTCGCAGCAGCAGGCTGAAAAACTTCTGTCGCGCCTCGAATGGACCGTCGTGCGCAAGCTCGACGGCCTGCTGCAGGGCGACTACCGCACCTTGTTCCGCGGCATGGGCCTGGACTTCGCCGACCTGCGCGAATACCAGCTCCACGACGATGTCCGCCATATCGACTGGAACGTCACCGCCCGGACGCAGGTCACCCATGTCCGCGTCTACAACGAAGACCGCGACATCACCGCCTGGTTCCTGCTCGATCTGAGCCCCTCGGTCGATATCGGCTCGGGCGACCGCACCAAGCGCGAGATGCTGACCGAGTTCGTCGGCGTCATGGCGCGGCTGCTGGTCCACCACGGCAACAAGGTCGGCGCCATCCTCTTCGACGGCGTCAACGAACTGATGATCCCGCCGCGTGCCGGCCGCCGGCAGGTCACCTATCTGCTCGACAAGGTGCTGACCCACCCGCGGCGCCTGCGGGCGCCGGCGACCGATATCGGCCAGTTCTTGAAACGCGCCGGCGCAGCGCTCAAGCGCCGCTCGGTGGTTTTCGTCGTCTCCGACTTCATCTCGCAGCCAGGCTGGGAACGCATGCTGACCGCCGTCAGCCAGCGCCACGAGGCGCTCGCGGTGCGGCTGGTCGACCCCATCGAAATGGGCCTCCCCGATCTCGGCCTCCTCGCCTTCCAGGACGCCGAGACCGGCGAACAGCTTTTCGTCGACACCACCGATCCCGGCTTCCGCCGCCGCTTCGCGGCGCTGGCCGGGCAGTGGGAAGAGGCGATCGTCGGCGGCTTCATGACCGCCGGCGTCGACGCGCTCGAACTGTCGACGGCGGACGATCTGCTCGACGCCATCCTTCGCTTCGCGGCGATGCGCGGGACCGGCGGCAAGCGGCTGGGAGTGGTGGCAGGAGCAATGACATGACCTTCATCTGGACCGAAATGCTCTGGCTGCTGCTGCTCGTGCCGGCGCTGATCGCCCTCTACGTCTGGCTGATGCACCGCAAGAAGAAGGCGGCGGTGCGCTTCGCCAACCTGCCGCTGGTCAAGGCCGCCATCGGCAAGTCGATCGGCTGGCGCCGCCACGTGCCGCCGGCGCTGCTGCTCCTCGCTATTACCGTGCTGATCCTCGCGGTCGCCCGCCCCGCCGCCGTGGTGACGCTGGCTTCCTCCCGCGCCACCGTGATCCTCGCCATGGACGTCTCCGGTTCGATGCGCGCCCAGGACGTCTCGCCCTCGCGCATGGTGGCGGCGCAGGAGGCGGCCAAGACCTTCATCCAGAAGCAGCCCATCGAAGTGCAGATCGGCATCGTCGCCTTTGCCGCCAATGCCGCGCTGGTGCAGGCGCCCACTCTCGACCGCGAACTGCTCACTGCCGCCATCAACAGCTTCGACCTCCGCCGCGGTACCGCCGTCGGTTCCGGCGTGCTGATGTCGCTCGCCACCATCTTCCCCGAGGAAGAATTCGAGATCGACGGCTCCGACCCGCGCGACCAGCTCGGTCCGCAGAGTTTCGGCGGCGCCTTCTATAGCCGCGAGATGCAGAGCCGCTCGCTCGATACGCCGGC
>DASWWF010000199.1:0-6503 GCA_036401035.1 Devosia sp. | reverse complement strand
GAGCGCACCGTGTTCTCGGCGCTGGGCGTGGTGCCGGAAGAGAAGGCAATGCTGGTGGTGAAAAGCACCAACCATTTCTACGCGGACTTTTCCATGTTCGCGTCGGAGGTGATCTACTGCGAGGCCGGGTCGCCGTATCCGAACCGGCCGGCGCGGACGGCGTACAAGAAGGCGCCCACCAACATCTGGCCGCGGGTGAAGAACCCGTGGGGATAGGGGCACGCCCTCGTGGTTCGACAGGCTCACCATGAGGGCTACTGAGAGTGTTGAGGACCTCATGGTGAGCTTGTCGAACCACAAGGTCCGGTTTCACCTATTCACAAACTTCACGCCAATAGCATCGCCCACGGCGAAGATCCGGTCGCGCGCCACGGCATATTGGTCGCCCTTCAAATGCTCGGTGAGGAGCGGGACGTCGCGGCCCAAACGGTCCAGTTGCGTGAGGTATTCGCGGTAGTCGAGGACGCCCTCGCCGATCTGGACTTCATCGAGATGGAGCGCGGCCTGGTGGTGAAGCTTGATGTCCTTGGCGTGGCACGAGCAGACATACGCCCCGAGTTTTTCGAAGCACTCGCGGATGAGGGCGCCGTTGCTCCAGTAGACGCGCGGCGTCATGATGAGGTTCACCGGATCGAAATGCGCGCCGAACATCGGGCGGTCGACGGCGCGGATCAGCTCGACATAGCCATCGACGCTGTCGGGCAGCGAATACTGCATCATTTCGAGCGCGAATTTGGCCCGCTTGGGTTTGACCGTATCGAGCAGGTGGCGGACGGTTTCGACGGCGGCGTCGAAGGCCTCCTGACCCATATTGTCGGCGGCCGGGGCATAGTCGGTGCCGGCGCTGTATGAGCCGATATAGCTGACGGCGCAGTTGGCGCCGACGGCATCGGCCACCGCCAGCTTGTCGGCGGCATAGTCGAGATTGACCTTGCGCACCGCGTCGTCGGGCGTGACGAGGTTGCGCCAGATGCCGATCTCGGCCAGCATCACCTCTTCGGTGGCAAACGCCTTCTCGAACGCGGCGAGCTGCGCGGTGTCATTGGCGGTGAGCGTGGCGGGTACATAGGCGGCGCCATAGCCATAGTCGCGGTGGGCCCGTGCGAATGCGTACGGGTCCTCGCTGCCGACGGGCAGCCCGTGTCCTCCGAGGCGGATCATCAGACGTGGTTTCTCCAGCTGTGCTGGGGATTGTAGTCGAGGAGGCGCTTGGCCTTGTCGATCGAGAGCAGCGTGCCGTTGGGCGAGAGCGAGCCCTTGATCGGCACGTTGGGGAAGACTTCGGCGACCAGCGAAGCATTGTCGCGGCGCATCACCGTATCGGCATTGGCGATGATGAAGGCCTCAAACCCCTTGAACTCGGCCTCGATGCCGCGGCGCACGGCCTGGGCGCCGTCGCGGGCATCGATATAGCCCCAGAGGTTCCACTTGCGCTTGCGCGGATCGGCGTCGAAGGCCGGGAAGGCCTTGTAGTCCTCGACATCCATGACGTTGGAAAAGCGCAGGCCAACGATCTTGAGCTCGGGATCCCAGCGGGAATATTGCGCCGCCATGGTCTCGTCGAGCAGCTTGCCCAGCGAATAGGCGGTTTCGGGGCGCGGGAAATACTCCTCGTCGACCGGGATATAGGGCGGCGGGTTCTCGAAGGGCAGGCCGAGCACGGTTTCGCTCGAGGCAAAGACGATGTTCTTGATGCCGACCTGACGGGCGGCCTCGAAGACGTTGTAGGTCAACGGCACGTTGTTGGCGACCGTGCGGGCATTGGCAAAGAGCCCCGGCGCGGGAATCGCGGCGAGATGGACGACCGCGTCGAACGGCCCCTTGTGCTCGTCCACGCCGTGCATGGCGGCGATCACCTGGCCGAAATCGGTGAGGTCGATGCGCACGCTCGGGCAGACTGCCTCGCGCGGCAGCGTCTGATCGATGTTGAGCACCGAATGGCCGTTCTGCACCAGATCCTTGAGCACCGCCCTGCCGAGCTTGCCGCTGCCGCCGGTCACCAAAATCCTAGCCATGATCATCCCTCCTTCTTGTTGTTGCCCGCAAACCTAGCGGCGGCGGGCAGCCCGGTAAATGGCCTGATCGTGGAATTGCGATGGAGGCCAGAACCGCAAGGCGTTCAGTGCCCAGCCCGGATGGCCAACGCATCCTTACCCGCGTCGCTACAAGTCTTCCGACTTTGGAGCGAAACCGTGAGGTTTTTTAGGGGAGGATTGGGGTGTGGGGCTCTGCGGGGGTTGCAACCGGCAAGCCAGAATCGACAGGCCGTTTCAGCGAGGACCATTTGCTCCGGCGCACGCAACCTATTACTGCGCAGGCCGACGAGGGGGTCGGCAGCCTGCGCGCTGCCAATGAGCGCATCCTTGCCATGGGATCGCTCCGCCGTCCGCAGGCGTCGCCGGTCGAGCTGATGCGCGAGGCGCTACACGAACCCGAGGATGATCTGCCCCAACCCGATTTGATGCCCGAGCCCGAACCGGCTCCACCGCCGCGCGCGCCCTTTGCCGCCGCCCCGGCCCTGCCGCTGGCCGAAGAGCCGGCCGCCACCTTCGTGGTCAAGCCCAGCCAGGGCCGCGCCGGACGACGCGCCATGGACGATCTGCGCGAGCAGGCACTGCGCAATGTCATCGCCAACGCCGCCGGCGCCAACCAACCCTCCAAGGCGACCCAAAACGTCCGCCGCCCCGGCAACCCGCTGCTCAGTCCATCGCGCATCATCCTGCTCTCGGTGGCGCTGATCACCGGCGGCGTCGCGGCCTTTCTCGCCGCGCAGCTCTCGACGCCCGAACCGGTCGTGGCGCCCGAGCCGGTGGCCGCGCCGACGGTCGAGGTGCTGGTGGCCAAGAACGCCATCGGCATCGGCCAGCGCGTCACCGCCGATATCGTCGAGTGGACGGCCTGGCCGGAAGCGTCCGTGCGATCCGAATTCGTGACCTCCACCGCCTCGCCCGAAGCGATCGCCGAGATGGAGGGTTCGGTCGCCCGCGGCGCCATCGCGGCCGGCGAACCGATCCTCGAAGCCAAGCTCGTCGAGCCCAATGGCAGCTATCTCGCCGGCGTCCTCGACCAGGGCATGCGCGGTGTCTCGGTGCCGATCAACGCGGCCTCGGCCTCGGGCGGCTTCGTTGCTCCCAATGACCGGGTCGACGTGATGGTCACCCGCACCTTCGAAGCCCGCCGCGTCACCGAGACCATCCTGCGCAATGTCCGCGTGCTGGCGCTCAACGGCCAGCTCGGTGCGGAAAGCGCCGAGGGCCAGGAACTGGCTGAAGGCACGTTCTCGGGCGATACGCTCGCCACCCTCGAACTCAACGCGTCGCAGAGCGAGCTGCTGGTCAACGCCGCCGCCACCGGCCAGATCACCATCGTCCTGCGCTCTATTGCCGACGTCACCGAGGCGCTGCCAGTCGAGCAGCGCACCGCCAATCAACTGATCAGGGCCACCAGCCCGTTCTGGTCGAAATGAACACCATGACCCGCACCTTTGCTTCGCGCATCCTGACAGTCTGCGGCCTCGCGCTGGCCCTCATGGCCGGTCCCATGGCCGGCCCGGCCCTGGCGCAGACCATCCATTACGACCTCACCACCACCTCGGTGATGAAGATCAACCTCCCCGTTTCGCAGGCGGTGACGGTGACGATCTCGAGTTCGGTGGGCAAGATCGTCTCGGCCGACCCGGTCGTGGCGGAGGCGCAGCCGATCACCGACCGCTCGATCTACCTCGTCGGCCGCGGTTTCGGCACCACGACGGTCAACCTCTATTCGGCCGAAGGCACCCCGGTGGGGCTGCTGGCGGTCGAGGTCGGCGCCGATACGCGCGACATGGCCAAGTCGATCAAGGCGGCGCTGCCCAATTCCGACGTCAAGGTCGATACGGTCAATGGCCGCGTTCGCATCGGCGGCTCGGTGCCGGACGAACTCTCGATGACCAAGGCGCTGGACATTGTCGGGCAATATGGCAGCCCGGCGGTGATCAACACCATGACCATCGCGGGCGGCCGGCAGGTCAATCTCGAAGTGCGCATCCTCGAAGCGCAGCGCGATGCGGGCCGGCAGCTGGGCATTTCCTGGCGCGGCAGCGCGGGCGGTTTCGAGGGCGGTATCGGCGGCGTCGATCCCAATGCCCCGGCCGCCCCGGCGGAGTCGTTCTCGGCCTTCATCACCCAGATCATCTCGGGTGCGGCGGGGGTCAATCTCTCGGCCATGATCAACGCGCTCGAAGCCAAGCGGCTGGTGCGTACGCTGGCCGAGCCGAACCTCACCACGCTCTCGGGCATCAATGCCAGCTTCCTCGCCGGCGGGCAGATCCCGATCCGCACCGTCGACCAGGACGGCAATATCATCATCAACTACCGCGATTTCGGCGTGCGGCTGAAGTTCACCCCGGTGGTGCTGGAGGGCGATCGCATCCAGATCCACCTCTCCCCCGAGGTCAGCGATATCGGTGGCTTCACCACCGCCGGCGACCCGGTGTTCAACACCCGCAATCTCGATGCCACGGTGGAACTGCGCGACGGCCAGAGCTTCTCGGTCGCAGGGCTGCTGCAGAGCAATACCAACCTCAAGCAGGACCAGTTGCCCTGGCTGGGCGACGTGCCGATCCTGGGATCGCTGTTCAAGTCGTCGAGCTTCCAGAAGCACGACACCGAGCTCGTGGTGATCGTCACCCCGCGCCTCGTGCAGCCCTCGACGCCGGGCCAGCAGGTGGCGACGCCGTTCGATCAGACCAACCCGGCCAACGATGTCGAGTTCTTTGCCCTGGGGCAGATGGAAGTCACCCCCAAGATGATCGACGCGTTTCAGAAGGGTGCTGGGGTCGCCGGTCCCTATGGCTACATCATCGACCTGGGAGAAGGCGGTTGAGCATGCGCAACGTGACCTCCGCCGGCCGGCTGGCCGTACTCCTCGGCCTCGCCGCGCTCACCGGTGGCTGCGCCTATGACTACGTGCAGCGCACTGACCGCGTGGCCTATAGCGCCGGCGATGCGGTGCGGGCCAATATCGAGCGCGAGACGGCCAATCCGTCGCACAAGCGCCAGTACGACACCACGGGCCTGGGCCGGAACGGCAACACGGCCAATGGCAATCCGGTGGTGGTGATCGCGCCGCTGGGGACGCCCAACTCGCCGTAGAGCCTGGCGATTCTCCACGCATACGTTTGTCATCCCTGCGAAAGCAGTGACCCATCTCTCCTCCCCTCGGGCGGATAAGTGGGTCCCTGCTTTCGCAGGGATGACACCTTGTGGCGGCTTGATGGAGCGGCGCGTCAGATCCGCGCGGTCGCCGCCGCCTGCTTCACCAACTGCATGTTGTTGGCGATGACGGGGCTATCCGGGGCGAGGTCCTGGGCCTTGCGGAAATTGCTCATGGCGTCCTTGAGGTTGCCGCGCAGCATCTGCGAATAGCCGAGATTATTGTAGTACTGCGCCGTGCCGCCCGAGAGGGCGAAGAGCGAGGCGTAGACACGATCGGAGAGATCGAAGCGGCGCAGCCGGTCGTAGGAGGCGCCCAGGCCCACATAGCCTTCGGCGTTCTGCGGCGCGAGTTCGACGACGCGCTTGTAGAACGTGGCCGAGTGGCCGAAATCGTTGTTGCGGAAATGGCCGCGCGCCTGCACCAGCGCGCTGTCGGCGGTATAGGTACCGATATTGCTGACCTCTGCCACCGCGAGCCGGTTGTTGCCGAAGGTGCTGAGCCCGGCGGCGCTGCACGCGGCGAGCGGCGCGACCACGAGGCCGAGGGCGAAGAGCCGGAAGCCGAAAGTCCGGAAGCGATGCATGAATAGGCCCCTGAATTAATCACCCGAGCCTAGCAAAGCCGGGGCTTTGCCGTGGTAAATGGCCGGTAATTTCAGGGACCTGCAGCCGGTTTCTGTCGTCGGATAACTAATCGCGGCCTTACCGGATGCGAACAGTTTTAGCAGTCACCGCGCTTCCGGCGACCAGGGGAAGTTCAGGCCGCATCCATGGCGCGTAATTGCGCGGTTCGCCATGTCGTCCGCGTCACGGATTCGGGAAAGATTCCGGCGCGGGCGGCGGGCCGGACGGCGCGGCTGAGCGGAATCCCCTCCTGCGCTGCCGGCGATAAGCCATTGAAAGTGTTGCCATCACCCGCGCCCAGGTTGGTGAATGAAAGGTGAATATGGGTCTCAGAAGCGGTTCAAAGCCCCGCCACTAGAACCGTGGCCATCGAACGCGGTGTTCGAACACCCCAACCGGTGGCGAAGCCTGAAGCGACCAGCTCCTTCAACCCTGCGCCACCCGAGACACGGAAACGAAAATGACCAAACTCTCTCTGGCCGCGCTGGCCGCTGCCGGCCTCTTCGCCCTCTACTCGGCTCCCTCGTTTGCTGCCTTCAATCCGGCCGGCGTGCCGGGCGGCGGCGGTGGTACTCCTCCGGGCTGCCAGGTGAACTGCGGCGGCGGTGGCGGCGAAATCGACACCCCCGGCGATCCGTTCATCCCCGGCGATCCGGATGGCGATGACGGCGACGAGCCCAAGGA
>DASWWF010000198.1:0-6934 GCA_036401035.1 Devosia sp. | reverse complement strand
GCGGGCGATGTCGGCCATGGCGGCGTGGTCGCCGGGCTGGATCACCTCTTCGCAGAACAGCGGTTTGATCGGCTCGATGGCCTTGATGTAGGCGATGGCGGCATCGAGCGAGTCCGGGCGGCCGTGGAAATCGGTCATCACGTCGACGCCATCGCCGACGCGCTCGCGCACGGCGGCGGCGAGCTTTTCGACATGGCGTACGGCCGTCAGCGGCGCGTCGTAGCCGGTATAGGGGACGAAGCCCAATTTGATGGCATTGTAGCCCATCTCCACTGTCTCCTGCACGGCATCGCAGAAGGCGCTGATGTCGGTGTTGGAGACCCGGGCCGACGACGAGCCGCGGCGAAGGTGCGTATAGACGCGAACGCTGTCGCGGACCTTGCCGCCGAGCAGTTGCCAGACCGGAACGCCGAGCACCTTGCCCTTGATGTCCCAGAGCGCGTGCTCAATGCCCGACACGGCGGTGAGGCCGATCGAGCCCAGCGGCCAGAAGCTGAACCGTGTCATGCGGTTGACGATGTGCTCGATGTTCATCGGATCCTCGCCGACGACGAAGGGCGCCAGGTCCTCGATGGTGCCTTTGACGGCGCGGGTCTTCCATTCGAGCGTCGCCTCACCCCAGCCCCAGAGACCGGGCTGGTCGGTGAGGACCTTGACGAAGATCCAGTTGCGATGGACGGCGTTGACGACGACCGTCTCGATGCCGGTGACTTTCAAGATATTCCTCCCATGCTGGCGCGGTGCCGGCGGCTTCGGCCACCGGCCCGTGCATATTCCTGTCAGGCCGTCTGGATTTCGTTGGCGGCGAGATAGTCTCGATCCATCTCGATGCCGATGCCGGGGGTGCGGGGCAGCTTGATGGCGCCATTGGAATTGTCGATGCGGGTATGCATCAGCTCGTTGTAGCCGGAGAGGTCCCAGCGCGAGGTCTCGAGCTTGTAGAAGTTGGGCACCGTCATCATCACATGCGCGCCGGCGAGGATGTTGATCGGGCCGCCGGCATCGTGGGGCGAGATCGGGACGAAATAGGCCTCGGCGAGAATGGCGATCTTCTTCATTTCGGAAATGCCGCCGGTCCAGGTGACGTCGGGCATGATGTAGTCGGTCAAACGGCGCTCGAGGATCTGGACGAAATCCCACTTGGTGTGGGCGCGTTCGCCGACCGAGATGGACGCGTTGACCTTGTCGCGGACCTGGGCGAGGGCGTCGTAGCTCTCGGGCGGCACCGGCTCTTCGAACCAGTCGATCTGGCCGGCCTCTTCCAGTGAGCGGCAGAGGCGGATGGCCGTGGGAACGTCGAAGCGGCCATGGGCGTCGATGAGGATATCGACCTCGGGGCCGGCGGTCTGGCGGATGAGCTCGGTGAGTTCGGCGGCCTTGCGCTCGTCGGCGCGCGACATGGAGCCATCGAGATAGCCGTTGCGCTGTTCGTCGCCGTCGCGCTGGTAGGGATAGGGGTCGAACTTCAACCCGGTATGCCCCGACTTCACGATGTCGGTGATCTCGGCGATGACGCCTTCCTTGGTGGTGAACTTGCTCTGGTCGGGATGGGTGTAGAGTGAAATCTCGTCGCGCACCGCGCCCCCGAGCAGTTCGTAGACCGGCAGGCCGAGCACCTTGCCGCGAATATCCCAGAGCGCGATGTCGATGGCGCTGACGACCTCGCAGGCGGCGCCACGGCTGCCCATGTAGGTGAAACCACGGAAGATCTTGTGCCAGATGTATTCGATGCGCGAGGGATCGTCGCCGATGATGCGATCACCGACCTGGCGGAGGATGGCGGCGAGGGCACGGTTGGCGCTCTTGGTGGTGGAGGTGATCTCGCCCCAGCCCGAGACGCCCTCGTCGGTCGTGACTTCGACGAAGAGATACTCGCCCCAATAGGACGTGCTGGCCTTGACGAGCCAAGGCCGGACGCCGGTGATCTTCATATTGCATTCCTCCAATATCGGCCGGGTTCTGGGCCGGCTCGCTGAAATTTCGGACTAGCTGGCGCGCGCCGCCGTGGAGGCGCGCATCTGTTCGAGGATGTGACGGCCGGCGCCCTCGACATGGGCGGCGATCAAGGTCGCGGCCTTGTCGGCGTCGCCGATACGGATGAGGCCGATGAGTTCGCGATGGTCGCGCATGACCTGCGCCTGGCGGGCGAGGGTGTACTGGTAACGGCGGGAGACGGCGCGCAGCACTTCGCGGTGCTTCCACCAGAGTTCGGCGGCCAGGTGGTTGTAGTGGCGCTCGTACATGATGGTGTGGAAGCGGGTGTCGAGTTCGCCGTGCAGCACCTGGTCGGCGTAGTTGTTGACCTCGATCTGGTCCTGGATCGCCTCGAGTTCGACGATGTCGGCGGCGGTGGCCATGCCGACGAACCAGCGGACCATCGAAGGCTCTATCAAGACGCCGATCTCGTAGATGTCGCGGACGAAGTCCTGGTCGATGGGCCGGACGCGGGCGCTCTTGTTGTGGACCAGGAGAACAAAGCCCTGGGCGCGAAGCAGCTGCAGGGCTTCGCGCACGGCGTTGGCGGGGGACTTGTGGCGGGCAGTGAGCTCGGCCACCACGAGGCGCTCATTGGCCTTCAAACGCCCCTCGATGATGTCCTCACGGATGAGTTCGTAAGCGACGGCGCCTTCTTCCGACACGCCGGTCGGATCGATCCCCACGGGCGGCCTTGCCTTGAACCCATTCATGCCTGGCAACTCCCTCATCAGTTCAATTCCGAACTGACTTTGCCGAATGTCGGCCCAGATTTCCATACACCTATTTCACATTTTGCAAAATCTGGATTGCTTGTGATGAAATCTGATCCTTATACTCATGGCAACCGGCAAAAGACCGGAGAGGAATTCCTCGATCTGCGCGAGGGGCGCACATCGCGGAAAAGAGGAGGATTGGAATGTCAAAGCTTCGTACAAGCCGCGCGTTCGCACGCGGTGTTACAGCGACCGTCCTGACGGTCGCGCTACTATCCTCGACGTCCTTTGCGCAGAGCGTGGATGTCAGCAAATGGTCTCCCGAATATGTCCGCTCGATCGCGGGCACCGAGACCTTCGACACGGTAGGCCATTGCAACTCGGTCACCCCGACCGACTACAAGGGCAAGCTCACCTTCTGGTACCAGGGCATCTTCGAAGCCGACCCGCAGATCATGCGCGACAACTACCGCGACTTCTTTGCGGCGTTCCGCGCCACCTATCCGGGCATCGAACTCGAGGAGCAGGGCGTCACCTATAACGAGCTGCTCGACAAGTTCCGCACGGCGCTGCTCGGCAATGCCGCGCCGATGGCGATCCGCCTGCAGATCCTGGGTGGCACCGAATTCGCCGCCAAGGGCTATCTCGAAGAGCTCAAGCCCGAAGACGTGGGCTATTCCACCAACGACTTCTGGCCGGGCGCCATGAAGGCGGTCACCTGGGAAGGCAAGGTCTACGGCATCCCGACCAACAACGAGACGATGGCGTTCATCTGGAATGCCGACATCTTCAAGCAGGCCGGGCTCGACCCCGAGAACCCGCCCAAGACCTGGGACGACGTGGTCACCTATTCCAAGACCATCCACGACAAGCTCGGCATCGCCGGCTACGGCATGGTGGCCAAACAGAACGCCGGCAACACGCCCTATCGCTACATGCCGCAGCTCTGGGGCTATGGCGGCGGCGTGTTCGACGAAGCCGACGCAAACCCGACCTATGGCGAAATCCGGATCAACAGCCCGGAAAGCAAGCGGGCGCTGCAGGCCTCGTACGACATGTATGTGCGCGACAAGTCGGTGCCGACCTCGGCGCTGACCAATACGCAGGCGGAGAACCAGGCGCCGTTCATCTCGGGCCAGCTGGCCATGATGATCTCGCATCCGTCCGAATATGCCCGCATGATCGAGCTCGCCGGACAGGCGACCGGCTCCGACAAGGAGGTCGCCGACAAGGTGCTCGAGAACATGCGCTACGGCCTGATCCCGACGGGTCCGGAGGGCAAGCGCGCCGTGGTGTTCGGCGGTTCGAACATCCATATCGTGAAGTCCGAATATGTCGATGGCGGCAAGGTCGACGAGCCGGCGGCCAAGGCGCTGATCTGCATGTGGACGAGCCCGGAATGGTCGCTGAAGCTGGCCTGGGCGGGTTCGAACCCGGGCAATCTCGGCGGCTTCAAGACCGAGTGGATGAAGGAGCGTCTCGACACGATCAAGTTCCTCGACGTGACCACCTCGATGCTGGCCAACGGCATTCCGTTCCCGGCCCTGCCGGAAGCGCCGGAGATCATGAATATCATTGTCCCGGACATGCTGCAGAATGCGCTCACCGGCGCGATGACGGTGGACCAGGCGGCGGAGGACGCGGCCAAGAAAGTGGAGGCACTCAAGGGCGGGGGGATCTAACCCCCGCTTCACAGGTGTCGGGTTTTTCGACCGGCGGCGCGCAAGCGTCGCCGGTTTTGCTTTGGGCTGCGGCATGTCCGGCACACCCCTACCAAGGTGCAAAATGGCACCGGTATCAATGGCGCTTGTGGTGTGGGACAAAATCGGGCTAAGAATGGGGCGCTGGTATCGATTATAATAGTATATCAGCTTAAGAGGGCGACCAATCGCCCCTGGAGGAATGCCCGCTGCGGCGGGGCTCGAAGCATCGTCGTGAGCTGACGGACGTCATGGTGCCGCGCCACCCATGACGGGCGTGTGCAGGCGTGAGACATTTCTGGGAGGAAATCTATGCACCACAAGATCATGCGGGCGCTGGCGGGCGTCGCCATTGCGGCCGCGAGCCTGCTGCCGGTCACGGCGATGGCGCAGACCGTCGACGAGATCATCGCGCGCGGCAAGCTGCTGGTGGCGGTCGATACCACGACGCCGCCCTATGGCTTTCTCGACGCCGAGCTGAAGCCGACCGGCTTCGACATCGAGGTCGCCAACAAGATGGGCGAGGCGCTGGGTGTGCCGGTGGAGTTTGTCACGGTGACGTCGCCGGGGCGGATTCCGGCGCTGCTCACCAAGCAGGTGGACGTGGTGATCTCGATCTTTTCGATCACGCCGGCCCGCGCCATCCAGATCGACTATTCGATCCCCTATGCCGGGCAGTCGGCCGTGGTGATCGCGCCGAAATCGACGGCGATCAGCAGCCATGCCGATCTCGTGGGCAAGAAGGTGGGGCTGACGCGCGGCACGGGTGAGGACGGGCTGCTGACGGCGGCGGCGGAAGCCAATCCGGGGATCGAGATCCTGCGTTTCGACGACTACTCGTCGCTGCTGCAGGCGATGGTCTCGGGCCAGATCGACGCCATGGGCGGCGGCGACTATGGCGAGATCTATCTCAAGAAGGCGCAGAACGGGGACGACTTCGAGCAGAAGTACATCCTCAAGACGTTCTACTTCGGCATCGGCGTGGCCAAGGGCAACGACAACCTGCGGCAGTGGATCAACACCTGGCTGTTCACGCAGAAGACCGATGGCGTGCTCGAAGCGCTGTCGATGAAGTATCGCAACCAGCCATTGCCGGCGCTGCCGGTATTCTGAGCCTCGTCTTCATGTGAGGCGTCTCCCGAGGGCGCGGGGCCGGCTGACGGTCCCGCCCCTTTTCCGACGATAGGATGTCGATGCAAACCGCGCTGCAGTTCGGTCCGGTCCTGATCCATATGGATGCCCTGCTGCGCGGGGTGGTGCAGACATTCCAGCTCGCCGTGCTGTCGATCCTTTTCGGCACCATCATCGGCACACTGGGGGCGATCGGGCGGAGTTTCGGGCCGCGCTGGGTATCGTGGCCGATCGCGGCCTATGTCGAGCTCATCCGCAACACGCCGCTGCTGATCCAGCTCTATTTCGTGTTCTTCTCGCTGCCGCTGTTCGGGCTCAAACTCGACAGCAATGCGGCGGCGATCCTGGCGCTGTCGATACATCTCGGCGCCTACGCGACGGAGATCTTGCGAGCCGGTGTCGAGGCGGTGCCGGTGGGGCAGATCGAGGCGGCCAAGGCGCTCGGGCTCAACGGCTACCGCATCATCCGGCATGTGGTGCTGGTGCCGGCGGTGCGGGCGGTCTACCCGGCGCTGTCGGCGCAGTTCATCCTGCAACTGATGGGAACCTCGATCGTGGGTGCGATCGCGGCCGAGGAACTGACGGCGATCGCCAACAACCTCGTCATGCAGACGTTCCGCAGCTTTGAGGTCTACATCATCATCGCGGTGATCTATTTCGTCCTGGTGCAGGCGGCGAGCCTCTGCTTTGCGGGCCTGGGGCGCCTGCTGTTCCGCTGGAAGGTCTGAGATGAGCCTTCGCGACTTCGGCCCCAACGAACTCTGGTTCCTGCTGATGGCGACGCGCTGGACGATCCTCCTCGCGCTGATCGCCTTTGCGGGCGGCGGCGTGGTGGGGCTCGTGGTGGCGGCGCTGCGCGTGGCTCCACTCAAGCCGCTGCGCTGGCTGGCGGCCGGCTATATCCAGTTCTTCATGGGGACACCGATCCTCATCCAGCTGTTCATGGCCTATTACGGCTCATCGCTCCTGGGTTATAGGCCCGATCCGTGGGCGGCGGCCGCGATCACCTTCTCGCTCAATGGCGGGGCGTTCTTCGGGGAAATCTTCCGCGGCTCGATCGAATCCGTGCCGCGCGGGCAGTGGGAAGCCTCGACCGCGCTCGGCTTCCGCTTCCTGCCGACACTGCGGCTGGTGATCCTGCCGCAGGCGGTGCGGCTGATGCTGCCGCCGACGGTCGGGTTCATGGTGCAGATCGTCAAGACCACGTCGGTGGCGTCGCTGATCGGGCTCACCGAACTGGCGCGGGCGGCGACGCAGGTCAACACGGTGACATTCCAGCCGGTGATGGTGTTCGGCACGGTGTCGCTGATCTACTTCATGCTGTGCTGGCCGCTGTCGCTCTATGCGGGCTATCTCGAGCGCAAGATACTCGCGGGGCAAACGCGCGTGCCGAAGAAGCCGCTGGCGATGGCG
>DASWWF010000197.1:0-3634 GCA_036401035.1 Devosia sp. | reverse complement strand
CGCGATTTGGCGTCTGCCAAGATCCCCTCCTACGTGGCCGCTACATCACCAGATGATGTAATCGATTGCAAGTTCGGGCCATTCCGGGGTCTCAGCAATTGGTACGGCTTTTCCCCTTTCGAATCGGGGCCTTGCGGGTCGTGAGGAAGCGGGCATGATGACGATCGACGCCATCGAGGAGATCGACCCGGCGACATTGACTGAGGCCGACGCGGCGGCGGCGAACTATCCTTATCTCGGGCAGCTTCGCGCCATGGCGAGGCCTTTCTCGACAAAACCTGACAGCATGCGATAGTTTTTCTCCGCCTCGGCGAGAAAATGGACGAACACGTCTCGCCAGGCGCGCCGCGTGCTGCTAATTTACCATAAGTCGCTGCCGAGTTGGGGCTTTGCCGCCAGCCGCAGATTTAGACTAAAGGCCATTTGTCTCCGGCGGGTGCAGTGCCTATCTTGCTGCCACGGTCGGGGAACTGGCCACAGATTGACCCTCGGGGCGACATGCTGCTGCCCCACGGTCTGGTTGAGATGCGTGCGGGTGCTTCGGTACCCCGCCTGAAGCTGCGGAAGGAGACTGCGATGATTACTGCAAATGCACTCCGAACCCGGATTCAAGGCAAATGGGTACGCATCGCGCTCGGGTGTTGCCGATCCAAACGAATGTGACGTCGACCGTCACGCCTTCGTCTCAGAACACAGGTAACACCCCGGCCGTCGTCAGCGACGCGCCGCAGGAGCACTTTCTATGCAGCACACAGTTTCCAAGCCCGCTGGCAGCCGTCCCGTCACCATAGAGGTCGACGGCGAACCGCTGGGTGTCGTCATCCCGGATGCGGAAGGCTTCCGTTTCCTTGCCGTGCGGTTCAATGCCTTCGGCATCGACGGCCAGACCTTCGCCAGTGTCGAGGCAGCCACCATCGCTGCCAGCCGGGCCCTGCACGAGCACCGCGCGTAAAAAGGACGGCCGGCGGCCGTCCTTCCAACCCCATGGATTGATGTCACTCAGCCGTCGTTGGCGGCGTTGAGTTCGTCCGGCTCTTTGCCGTCGTCGATGGTCTCGCCCGGCATCACGCCATCGCCGCCCAGCGCCCGGTCGACGGCCACCGCGAGGGCTACGAGGTTGATCTCGGGCAGGTCGTCATCCTCCGCTTGCCGCGCGATTTCGCGCCCCAGCGCTTCGAGGATCACCTGCTTGCGGTCGTCCAGCTCAGCCGTTTCCATTCACCGAAATCCCATTGTTGTCGACCTTGATCTCGAGCGCCGGCTTCTGGCTCTCCTGATAGAAATAGTAGATGGCAAATCCCGCCACCGCGATCGCAAGCACGGCGATGACGGCATAGAGCGAATTCCGGCTCATGGACGCTTCCCTGTTGACGCTAACCAGCATCAACGCGGAACCAGGCCCCGGGGTTCACTTCCCCGCCACGAGTTCCACTTTGAGGCGCATGCCGGTTGCCTCGGCATAGCGGCGCAGGGTCTTGAGAGTCGGGGCGACACCACCCCCCTCCAGTCTCGCAATAGCTGATTGTGTGGTTCCGAGCTTTTCAGCCAGTTCGCTCTGGGAAAGCTTGGCCTGAGACCGCGCTGCGACAAGGGCCTCGATGAGCAAGTACTCATCGTCCGCCTGCGCATAGGCTGCGGCGAACTCGGGGTTCTGCATAAGCCGCTTCTTGAGCGTGGCGATTTTCGTCATGGCACTACCTGCTTCATCCTTTCTCGGGCGATGGCCAATGCCGTCGCGGGAGTCTTCTGCGATTTTTTCATGAACACGTGCAGGACAACGACGCGTTTGCCGACGACGGTCACGTAGAAGCCCCGAGCAATGCCTTCAGACGACTTGGCGCGTAGCTCCCAGAGCTTCCCTTCGATGTGCTTGACATGGGGCTCGCCCAACCGTTCCAGACCGACCCGCTCGATGCTCTCCATCAAACGAAGTAGCCGGGCACCGAGAAGCGGCGGCAAGGCCGCTATCTCATCGTCGACCTTCTTGCTGAATGTCTCGACGGCCCAGTTCATTGAAGCAATATAGCGCAGGCGCTATGTTGCTTCAAGCTCAAGCCAGCCTGATCGCCCGGATCAGCGCGGCTACTGCCGTATCGAGGTCGCCGGAATTGTCGATGCGGACGGTTTCGATGCCGTCAGGGACCGGCGCGCCTTCATGGGCGAGGCGGGCGGCGATTTCGGCTTCGGTTTCGCGGCCGCGGCCGGCGAGGCGTTTGGCGCGGACGGCCGGGTCGGCGGTGATCAGCGCCACCATCGAGCGCGGATAGCGCGCCTGCGCGTCGCCGATCATCCGGCGCGAGCCGTTCATCACCACGGTGCGGCCTTCGGCAATGTCCTCGTCGATCGAGACCGGCACGCCGTAGCAGAGGCCATGCGCTTCCCAGCTCAGGGCGTAATCACCACGGGCGCGCGCCGCTTCGAAACCGGCAAGGTCGATGCTGTCGTGATCCTCGAGCGAGGCGACAGCGTCGCGGGTGATCACACGGCGGGCGAAGACGAAATTGGGGTCGCCTGCGAGCTGCGCCCGGGCAGCGCCTATCAGCGTATCCTTGCCGGCGCCTGAGGGGCCGACGACGAGAACGAGTGCGCCTGGCCTCGGCATCAGCTGACCCGCCGTCCCTGCCGCCACACGCCGCGCACCACCGGCGCCGAGTCGGCCTTGCGCACGCGCACCAGGTCGGCGCGCTTGCCCACGGCGATCTCGCCACGATCGTCGAGATGCGCTGCATGCGCCGGGTTGCGCGTCACCATCGCCACCGACTGCGGCAGCGTGACGGTGTCGACGCGGTCGGGCAGCTGAAACGCCGCGATCATCAGCGAAAACGGCACATAATCCGAGCTCAGCACGTCGAGCACGCCTTCGCGCGCCAGCTCGGCGGCCGAGATATTGCCGTTATGCGACTTGCCACGGACGACGTTGGGCCCGCCCATCAGCACGGCGAGGCCGGCCGCATGGGCGGCGCGGGCGGCTTCGATGGTGGTCGGGAACTCGGCGATCACCACGCCGTCGCGCACTGCCTCTTCGACATGCGCCGGCGTGGCGTCGTCATGGCTGGCGAAGGCGAGGCCGATCTCGCGGCCTTTGGCGAGGATCGCGTCGTGGCTCTTCTGGGCGTAGAGGTCATGCTCATGCTGGCGGTCGGCGATGAACTGCGCCATCTCGGCGTCCGAGAACCGCATGCGCTTCTTGTAGTAGGCGATGTAGTGATCGAGCGTCACATACTGGCGGGCGCCCGGCGTGTGGTTCATCAGCGAGGCGAGCTTGACCACCGGTTTCTCGAAGTTCGCCTCGAACTGTTCGATGACATCGGCGGTGGGCAGCTCGCAGCGCAGGTGCACCAGGTGCTCGGCCCGCAGCCGATCCTCCCGGTCGGCCTGGGCGATGGCATCGACCTGCGCCGTCACGTCGTCGCTGATGTCGCCGACCTCGGGATCCGAACCCAGCCGCACCGCGTCGAACACCGTGGTGATGCCGGCCCCGGCGATCTGCGCGTCATGCGCCTGCAGTGCCGCGATGGCATGCCAGGTGACGCCCGGCCGCGGACGGTAGTGGTTCTCATAGTGGTCGGTATGCAGCTCGACGAGCCCGGGGATCAGGTACTCGCCCTCGAAATCCTCGCCCACCTGCGACGGC
>DASWWF010000196.1:0-3132 GCA_036401035.1 Devosia sp. | reverse complement strand
GCCCGGCGCGGCACCCAGGTGAGCTTCCGCTTCGCCGAAGGCTATGCGGCCATGCAGGCGATGATCGCGCGCGGCGTGATCGGCGACTTCCGCGGGCCCGACATCATGCGCTTCGGGCTGACGCCGCTCTATCTGCGCTATGCCGATGTCTGGCGCGCCGCCTCGATCCTGTCGCAGGTGATGCGGCGGCGCGAATGGGACCGGCCGGAGTTCAAGGTCAAGGCGAAGGTCGTCTAGGACGGCTAAAGCCTAATTTAACGGCATTCCGCCATGCTGACCCTTCGACCGGCCGCCAAACGCGGCGCCCGGCAAGGGTTGTGACGTGACGTGGTTCGGTGACGCGGTGTCTGCGCTCTGGCGGTTCCTCAGGAAGCCGTCCAGCCTCCCGGCGATCATTGCGCTGGGCGTGATGCTGCTGGCCGGCGCCTTCGCCGACTACCAGAACACGGTGCTCTACGAGCAGAGCGAGCGCGCCGAAGTCCAGGACAAGCTGGGGCTGATCCGCGCCAAGCTCGAAGGCAATATCAACGGCAACATCCAGCTGGTGCAGGGGCTGGTGGCGACGCTCTCCACCGAGCCCGGCATGCAGCAGGACCGGTTCAGCCAGCTCGCCGACAATCTCTTCGACAAGGGCAGCCAGCTCCGCAACATCGCCGGCGCACCAGATCTGGTGGTGCGGATGATGTATCCGCTCGAGGGCAACGAGCAGGCCATCGGGCTCGACTACCGCACCAACGAAGCGCAGCGCGAAGCCGTCCTGCGTGCGCGAGACACTGAGCAGATGGTGCTGGCCGGTCCGGTCGACCTGGTGCAGGGCGGACAGGGCTTTGTCGGCCGCTTCCCGGTGTTTGTCGGCGAAAGCGCCGCCAAGGACTTCTGGGGCGTCGTTTCGGCCGTGATCGACGTGCAGCGGCTCTATACCGAGAGCGGGCTGATGGACCCGAGCCTGCCGATCGCCGTCGCCATTGTCGGGCGCGACGGGCTGGGCCACGAGGGCACGCACTTCTTCGGGCCGCAGGCGATCCTCACGCAGGACCCGGTGATCGCCGAAGTGACGCTGCCGACCGGCGCCTGGGAAATGTACGCCGTGCCCAAGGGCGGCTGGGTGACCACGCCGCCATCGGCGCTGGGACTGCGGCTGGTGATGCTGCTCCTCGGTGGGCTGGTGGTGATCCCGATCTTCATTTCCGGGCGGCTGACCGAAGAGCGGCAGGAGCACATCCAGACTCTCGCGGCGCGTGAAGCCGAACTCACCCGGCTGTCGCGCCGGCTCGGCATGGCGCTGCAGGCCTCCAAGGTCGGCGTCTGGGAGAACGATCTCGCCACCGGCAATCTCTATTGGGACGACCGGGTGAACGCCATTTTCGGCCTGCCGCAGGATGGCGGCCCGCGGCATTATCTCGATTGGGAAGCGGCGCTGCACCCGGACGACAAGAGCCGCGCGATCTCGGAATTCGCCGAAGCGGTCAACAAGACCGGCCACTATTATTCGGACTACCGGGTGGTGACGCCGATCGGGGTGCGCAACATCCGCGCCATCGGCACGGTCTACAAGGACCCCGGCACCACGGCCAAGATCGTCGGCGTCAACTGGGACGTCACCGCCGATGTGGCGCTCAACGACAGCCTCAAGGAAGCCAACCGGCTCTCGGAGGCGCGCAACGCGGCGCTGGCCAAGGCCAAGGCCGATATCGAGCACAACGCGCTGCACGACAGCCTCACGGGACTGCCCAACCGGCGCTATCTCGACGACATCCTGCAGCGGCATGCGACGCGCTGCGCCTTCAACGGGCGCAAGCTCGCGCTGCTGCATATCGATCTCGACCGCTTCAAGCAGATCAACGACACGCTGGGCCATGCGGCGGGCGACGCCATGCTGGTGCATGCGTCCGAGGTGCTCAAGTCCAATATCCGGCCCGAGGATTTCGTCGCCCGCATCGGTGGTGACGAGTTCGTGGTGGTCTCGGCCATCGACGGCGACGACACGGTGCTGGGCGATCTCGCCGACCGCATCATCGTGCGGATGCGCCAGCCGGTGAACTACGAGGGGCACGAGTGCCGCTTCGGCGTGTCGGTGGGCATCGCGACGGCAATCGGCATCGAGGTCGATCCGCGCAAGCTGCTCGTCAATGCCGATATCGCGCTCTACAAGGCCAAGAGCCGCGGCCGCAATCGCTACGAGTTCTTCTCGGAAGCGCTGCAGGCCGAGGTCATCAAGACCAAGCGGGTGGCCGACCAGATCCTGCAGGGGCTCGACCGCGGCGAGTTCGAGCCGTGGTTTCAGCCACAGTTCGACGCACGCACGCTCGACGTGGTCGGCTGTGAGGCGCTGGCGCGCTGGCGGCATCCGACCCAGGGCATCCTGGCGCCCGACAGCTTCATGGCGGTGGCCGAGGAACTCAACGTCGTCGCCAGCATCGATCGGCTCGTGCTCGAGCAGGCGCTCAAGTGGCAGGCGCAGTGGCAGTCGATGGGCCTCCACATGCCACGCGTGTCGGTCAACGTGTCGTCGCGCCGGCTGCGGGATGAGCAATTGGTGCAGAGCCTGCGCGATCTCAACATCGCGCCCGGCACCGTGGCCTTCGAGCTGGTGGAGACCATCTTCCTCGACGAGGGCGACGAAGAGGTGCTCTGGCAGGTCGATCAGATCAAGGAACTCGGCATCGATATCGAGATCGACGATTTCGGCACCGGCTATGCGTCGATCGTCAGCCTGCTCAAGCTCAAGCCCAGCAAGTTGAAGATCGACCGGCAGCTGGTGATGCCGGTGGTCGAAAATCCGGCGCAGCGGCACCTCGTCGAGTCGGTGATCGAGATCGGCAAGTCGCTCGATATCGGCGTGGTCGGCGAGGGTGTCGAGACCATGGAGCATGCCCGCATCCTCCGCGATCTGGGCTGCGACGTGCTGCAGGGCTATGCCTTGGCCCGGCCGATGGCGGCCGACCAGGTCGCCGACTTCCTCCGCGCCGAAGCCTGGCGCGGCACCGACGGGCCGTTGCGGCAAAATCGCGGCGTGGTGGCAAAGCGCCGGTCGCGCGGCTAAACAGTCCTCAACGGAGGACTTCTCATGCAGGCAGCGCGGCTCGTCGCCATCGGCGACATGCAGGTCATGGATATTGCGCGGCCCGAGCC
>DASWWF010000195.1:0-3356 GCA_036401035.1 Devosia sp. | reverse complement strand
ACACTTCTGACTTACCTGCCACTGGCTGGCGGACTTGCGCTGACCGGGATCGTTTCGGGGCTGTTTGCGGGGCTCCTGGGCATTGGTGGCGGGGCGATCATCGTGCCGGCGCTGGCCTTTGCGCTCGAGCTGATGGGGTTCGACAGCGACGTGGTGCAGCATGTGGCGGTGGGGACGTCGCTCGCGATCATCATTCCCACTGGCATTTCGTCGGCGCTGTCGCATCACAAGCGCGGGGCGGTGGATGTGCGGGTGCTGAAACTCTGGGCGCCGGTGATCGTGGTGGCGACGCTGGTCGGCGGGCTGATGGCCGGGTGGTATTCCGGCAATGTGCTGCGCATCGTCTTCGGGGTGATGGCGATCTTCATTGCGGCCAATATCGTGCTGCCGTTCCAGCAGCGGCTGATCGGGCATCTGTCGGCGTCGGCGCTGACGCACCGGATCTTTGCGGGCGTGGTGGGCTATGTATCGGCGCTGATGGGCGTCGGCGGCGGATCGCTGAGCGTGCCGACGATCGCGGCGCTGGGCGCGACCATGCATCAGGCGGTCGGGACGGGCGCGGCGATCGGCGTCTTCATCGCCATTTCCGGGACGATCGGCTTTATCGTTTCGGGCTGGGGCGTCAGCGGGTTGCCGCCGCTGAGCGTCGGTTTCATCAACCTGCCGGCGCTGCTGCTGATCGGGGTGCTGGCGGCGCTGATGGCGCCCCTGGGCGCCGCACTGGCGCATCGGCTCGACCAGAAGACGCTCAAACGGGTGTTCGCCGTCTTCCTGCTCCTGGTCGGCCTGCAGATGCTGTGGAAGGCCTTTTTGTAGTGGCGGTCAGCGCTGAAGACGCGCGCTGACAGTCGTGCAGTGGGCGGTCAGCGCTGAAGACGCGCGCTGACTCGCCGGGCCATTACTCCGCCTGATCAAGCGCCCAGGTGACCGAGACGTTGATCGAGTAGGTCAGTTCGCCGCCTTCGACCGGGACCGGCGCGGCTTCTGCCCTGGCATATTGCAGATCAGCCGCCGCGTAGGGGATCGGGCCGCCCATATTGGTGGATTCGGAAATGCCGCGGAGATCGCCCAGTTCGATGCCGGCGGCGTCGGCATAGAGTTCAGCCTTCTTCCTGGCATCGGCAAAGGCCTGCTTGCGGGCCTGATCGAGGATTTCGGAGGTGTCGGAGACCGAGAAGGTGACGCCGTTGATGGTGTTGGAGCCGACGGTCACGGCCTTGTCGAGGACGGCGCCGAGGCTGTCGAGCTGGCGCACGCGCACATTGACGGTGTTGTAGACCTGGTAGCCGTTGATCTTGGGCGGCATCTGGTAGCCATTGGCGTCGCGGGCGTCGGAATAGACATAGTTCGGGTTGACCGAGAAGCCAGAGGTCTGGATGTCGCGGGCTTCGATGCCGGAATCCTTGAGGGTCTGAATGAGCTCGGTCATGGCCGCGGTGTTGGCGTCGAGCGCTTCCTTGGCGGTGGCGCCCTGGGTGGTGACGCCGGAGGTCACGAAGGCGGTGTCGGGAGCGACGACGACTTCGCCCTTGCCGTCGATGGAGATGATGCCGGGCTCGGAGAATTCCTGCGCGAAAGCGGGGACCGTGAGGGCGGTGCAGAGGGCGAGGGGGATGAGGGCGGTCAGCAGGCGCATGGTATTCTCCAAGTCTAGAACAGGCGGAATGCCTTGGTATTGCCGAGCCGATGAACGCATTCTGAACGCGATTTCCGGCCCGGTTCGACAGTGAGACGCGGCCCGGATGGCAATCCTTGGGCGAAGGACGAAGAAAATTCCGCGACCAATTGCTGAGGCACGTTCCTCATCGCAAGCTGGACACATCGGGAGGCAGCGGGTTAGGTACGGCCCGCGAGTTTTCGAGGGGTCTTTGCCGTGTCCAATCCGATCGTTCCCGATGGCGTCCTGCTGGGTCGTGCCCGCGTTCCCGGCTCCAGCCATCCCCATATCGTCACCGTCCGCGACGGGCAGGTGATCGACATCACGTCGAAAGCGGCGCCGACGTCGCGCGACGTGGCCGAGCAGGCCGATCCGGCCGGCTACGTCAAAGCCGCCAAGGGCCATGCGATCGGCCCGGTGCAGGCGCTGCTCGACAACAGCTGGGGGGGCAGGATCGACCCGAGCAAGCCGTCGCTGCTGTCGCCGGTGGACCTGCAGGCGGTCAAGGCCGCGGGCGTGACCTTCGTGGTCTCGCTGCTCGAGCGCGTGATCGAAGAACAGGCGCGCGGCGACAAGGCCAAGTCGGACGCGCTGCGCAAGGATATCCTGGGGCTGATCGGTACCGATCTCAGCCAGCTGGTGCCGGGTTCGGATGCGGCGATGAAGGTCAAGGAGACGCTGATCAGCCGCGGCGTCTGGAGCCAGTATCTCGAAGTCGGCATCGGGCCGGACGCGGAAATCTTCACCAAGTGCCAGCCGATGGCCTCGGTGGGCTATGGCGCCGATGTCGGCATCCTGCCGATTTCGGAATGGAACAACCCCGAGCCCGAACTGGTGATGGTGGTGGCCTCGACCGGCAAGATCGTCGGCGCGACGCTGGGCAATGACGTCAACCTGCGCGACGTCGAGGGCCGCTCGGCGCTGCTGCTCGGCAAGGCCAAGGACAACAATGCCTCGGCCTCGCTGGGGCCGTTCATCCGGCTGTTCGACGGCGATTTCACCATCGAGACGGTCAAGAATGCCGACATTGCGCTCAGCGTGGTCGGCGAGGACGGGTTCGAACTGACCGGGGTTTCCAACCTCAGCCAGATTTCGCGTTCGCCGGAATCGCTGGTTGCGGCGTCCATCGGCCGGCACCACCAGTATCCGGACGGGTTCGTGCTCTATACGGGCACGATGTTCGCGCCGGTGAAGGATCGCGGTGGCGTGGGCAAGGGCTTCACCCACAAGGCGGGCGACAAGGTTTCGATCTCGACGCCGTCGCTGGGCACGCTGACCAATGTGGTGCGGCTCTCGACCGAGGCGCCGGAATGGACCTATGGCGCCAGCCACCTGCTGCGCGATCTGGCGAAAGCCGGGTTGCTGTCGTGACCCCGGACCTCGTGGTTCGACAAGCTCACCATGAGGTCCTCATCGGTCTCTCGGTCGCCCTCATCCTGAGCGTGTCGAAGGACGAGGGCGTGCCCGCCGCGGGGATGACGGCAGAGAGAATTAGTACTACTTAAGCGCCCAACAGACGCATTGACCCAAGGAAGACGACCATGGCCGAACTGCACAAGAACCTGATCAACGGCGAGTGGGTGGGCTCGGAAGGCAAAGAGAACATCAACCCGTCCAACACCAACGAGGTCGTCGGCCTCTATGCGCAGGCGAGCGTGCAGGACACGCAGGACGCCATCGCGGCGGCCAAGGCGGCCTT
>DASWWF010000194.1:0-2898 GCA_036401035.1 Devosia sp. | reverse complement strand
ACGCGGATCGAGCCATTGGTGTCCGACCCCAAGGACAGCGGCACCAGCCCGGCAGCGACGGCGGAGGCCGGACCGGCGGACGAGCCGCCGGTCATCAGCGTCACGTCGTGTGGGTTGCTGCTTGGCCCGTCATGGGCGTTTTCGCCAACGAAACCATAGGCATATTCGTCCATGTTGCAGGCGCCGACCAGCACGGCGCCTGCCGCTTCGAGCCGGGTGATCAGCGTCGCGTCGGCCTCTGCTGGGGCGTTGGCGCGGTTGATCTTGCTGCCGGCGCGGGTGACGAGACCCTTGATATCGTAGAGATTCTTGGCCGCGAACGGCACGCCGGCCAGCGGCCCGGGATCGCCGCTGCCCGATCGCACGGCGACATCCACGGCATCGGCCTTGGCTAAAGCCCGCTCGGCGAGGACGTCGGTGAAGGCGCCCAACACCCTGTTATGACGGGCAATTCTGCCGAGCGAGCCCTCGACCACGGCGCGCGCTGTGGTGCGGCCGGTCTTGACGGCATCGGCGATATCGATGGCAGAGGCACTAGGGGTCATGGGCGATAGACCGGCGCCGGCTCGGTGTCGTCGGGAATTTTCACCTGCTCGACCAGCGCCGCCATCTTGGCGGCGGTCTTGAGGTTTTGCCGCACGCCCGGCAGCTGCTCCTCGGTGATGTCGAGTTGCACCAGCGGCGCCACGGCCTCGATCATCGCCTCGACGTCAAACGGTTTGTAGGCCATTCCGCCCCCATGCATTGCCCCCGGTAATACTACGGAAGTCTGGCGCTGGGTCTAGGAAAGTCCAACGCAAATACCATGAACTTTTGTCACGCGACGTTGGCGTGATCGTCACTGGCACCCCATCCGCGATTATGAACGGAAAACGACACGCCGCCTCAGGGTGAATTCAGGCAGTGCGCAATAGGGTCACGGTCAAGGCAGAGATGCCAACAACCCCATCCGAAAGGAACACTGAAATGTTCGCTCGCACTTTCAAGACCGTCGCCATCGCCGCTGCCGTCGTCGTCGCCACGGCGTCCGCTTCCTTCGCTGCATCCGCCTGGGTCGATCACGACGCCAAGGTGAAATCGCACCCGCAGAACAAGTCCCAGACCGTCAACTGGGTCGAGGAAGGCCAGAAGGTCCAGATCCTCGCCTATTCGGGCAACTGGGTGAAGGTGAAGATCCCCGGCAAGGACGGCTGGGTCAAGGAATCCGCCCTCGACTACGGCTACGCCGCTTACGATCCGTACTATGGCCCGAGCTACGGCGCCTCGGTCTGCATCGGCGGCCCGCTCGGTTCTCTCTGCGTCAGCGACTAACGCCCCCCGCATCGACTGACGCCGAAGGCCCCGTTCGCGAGAACGGGGCCTTTCTTGTCTGGATCAGACCGTCTTGGCGCCGTTGACCATCAGCCGCACCGAGTAGAGCGAGGTAGTGCCGCAGATATAGAGGATATTGCGCTTGGGTCCGCCGCCCCAGGCGACGTTGGCGACCACTTCGGGAACCTTGATCTTGCCGATCAGCGTACCGTCCGGATCGTAGCAGTGGACGCCGTCGCCGGCCGAGGTCCAGATGCGGCCATCGGTATCGAGGCGGAAGCCGTCGAAGAGGCCGACAGTGCACTCGGCGAATTCCCGGCTGGCGCCGACCTTGTCGCCGACGACGTCGAAGACGCGGATATGCTTGGGGTTCTGCGGGCCATGCGTGCGGCCGGTATCGGCGACGTAGAGCTTGGACTCATCGACCGAAAAAGCGATGCCGTTGGGGCGCACCATGTCGGTGATGACGGCCTCGACATTGCCGGTCGAAGGATCGACCCGGTAGACGTGGCAGGCGCCGATTTCGCTCTCGGACTTGTTGCCCTCGTAGTCGGTCTCGATGCCATAGGCCGGATCGGTGAACCAGATCGAGCCGTCGGACTTGACCACCGCGTCGTTGGGCGAGTTGAAGCGCTTGCCCTGCCACTTGTCGGCGATGGTGATGACGGTGCCGTCGAATTCGGTGCGCGACACGCGGCGGCCGCCATGCTCGCAGGTAACGAGGCGCCCCTGCCGGTCGACGGTATTGCCGTTGGAATTGCCGGCCGGATCGCGGAACACCGAGAGCGACCCGTCGGTCTCGTCGTAACGCATCATCCGGTTGTTCGGGATGTCCGACCAGACGAGATAGCGGCCGGCGCCGAAATAGGCCGGGCCCTCGGCCCAGCGGAAGCCGGTGTGGAGTTTTTCGACATGCGCATTGCCATTGAACAGGCGGTTGAAGCGCGGATCGAGAACTTCGTAGTAGCTGTTGGCCATTGGGGCCCCCTCCCTTTTTCGTTGGCCCGGATGAAGACAAGGGAGGGGGCGATTGGCAAGTGCTTTATGCAGGTATGATTCTAAGGGTGGTGATCTCGAACGGACGCAGTTCGAGTGTCACGCCGTTATCGGCGAGCGCCACCGGCTCGCCGCCCTCCTCCATCAGGTTCACCTTTGAAACAGCTTTGACTTTCGGCCCAAAGCTGACCCGCGTCGATACGCGCCGGTTGGCATGTTCAAAGATGCGGAGAATGAGGCCCCTGCCGTCCTCGGCCGCCTTCACCGTCTCGATGGTGACGCAGTCATTGTCGACCGTCGCGAAGCTGTAGCGGGTCTCGCTCGCGACGCCCTTCTTCGATGCATCGCCGATCACCGCCACCGGATTGTTGAACCGCTCGGCGGCCAGATGCACCTGCTCGAGGTCGGAAACGCCGGCATGGACGAAGAGCGCATATTTGAGCCGGTGCATGCCGCGGTCGGCCTCGGCATAGGGCGCAGTCGCGCCGCGCACCAGCGTGATCCGCACCATGGCGTCCACCGCGTCATAGCCGTACTTGCAGTCGTTGATGATCGCCGCGCCGAAATCGAACTCGGAAATATCGACCCAGC
>DASWWF010000193.1:0-12886 GCA_036401035.1 Devosia sp. | reverse complement strand
CTCGCGCTCGTTGACGTAGAGCACATTGCCGTGCTGGTCGCCGATGAGCTGGATTTCGATATGGCGCGGCTCGGTGACGAACTTTTCGATGAAGATGCGATCGTCGCCGAAGGAGGATTTTGCCTCGTTGCGAGAAGACTGGAAACCTTCGCGGGCTCCCTGATCGTTCCAGGCGATGCGCATGCCCTTGCCGCCGCCGCCGGCCGAGGCCTTGATCATCACCGGATAGCCGACCGACTGCGAGATCTTCACCGCCTCGTCGGCGTCCGCGATCAGCCCCATATGGCCGGGCACGGTGGAGACGCCGGCTTCGGCGGCAATCTTCTTGCTCGTGATCTTGTCGCCCATCGCCTCGATGGCTTTGACCGGCGGGCCGACGAAGATGATGCCCGCCTTCTCCAGCGCCGCGGCGAAGAGCGGGTTTTCCGAGAGGAAGCCGTAGCCGGGATGCACCGCTTCGGCGCCGGTCGCCTTGCAGGCAGCGACGATCTTGTCGATCGAGAGGTAGGAGTCGCGCGCGGCCGAGCCACCGATATGCACCGCCTCGTCGGCGAGCTTGACGTGCAGCGCCTCGCGGTCGGCGTCGGAATAGACAGCGATGGTGCGGATGCCCAGGCGCTTTGCGGTCTTGATGACCCGGCAGGCAATTTCGCCGCGGTTGGCGATGAGGAGACTGCTGATCATTCAGCTGTTCTTTCTTGCGGTGGCGAATTCGGCGCGTCGGCCGTCCGCGCGATGGGGCCATTGGTCGCTAGTGACTGGGGCTTCAAGTCCCGAAGGGCCCCGATGGATAGAAACCCATCGATTGGTGCAAGGCGACCTTAACCGGCGGGGGACGTGCTGATGCAACTTCACACCTTTCTGCCATGAGGGACCACCAGAATGATCAACCGCCTTCCCCGCACGCTCATCCTTTCGGCCAGCACACTGGCGTTGCTTGCCGGACCGCTGATGCTGCCCAACCTGCCGATGCTGTCGGCCACATCGGCGATTGCCGGAAACGGCAACGGCAATGGTGGCGACAACGGCAATGGTGGTGGCGGGAACGGTGGTGGTGGCGGCGGCGATCACGGCAATAGTGGCGGCGACCACGGGAACAGCGGGGGCAATGGCGGCGGCGGGAGCGACAACGGCAATGGCGGCGGGAGCGACAACGGCAACAGCCGCGCGTCGCGTAGCGAGACGACCTCTGCGGGCACCGATCAGGGCGGCAAAGGTCAGTCGCGCGGCAAGAAGAGTGCGACCGAGGCCGTCGCAAGCGTCGAGAGTGACACGCCGCGGGAGCGGACGCGCAACCTCAAGGCGGAACTGGGCGGGCTCAACTCGCTCAAGCGTAACATCAACGGCATGATGAACAGTTCGGACCCGCGCATGGACGGCATCCGCGCGTTCATCGTCGCCAGCGTCGCACTCGAGGACGCCGAAGCGGAGGCGAAGGCGGCCAACATGGCCTTCCTCGACGCCAGATCCGACTATCTCGGCCTGCTCTCCGAACTCGAGCTCCCGGACGACACCACGCCTGCTGACCTCGAGCAGCAGATCGCCGACTTCGTGATCCCCGAGGACAACATGACCACCCAAGAGAACGAGGCCGAGCTGGCGCAGCTGGAACTCGACGCCCTGACCGATGCGCTCGACGCCATCGAAACCAGCGGTCTCTGGACAGCCCTGCTCGATGCGCACGAGACGGCGCAGGCCGAGGCCGAAGATCTCGCCAAGGCACAGGAAGCGGCCGGCCCGGAGGCGTTCGACGAGGCGCTGCTGATGGCGGCCAACAAGAACCGCCGCTCCGACGACTACCTGACCGACGACATCCGCAACTGGGCCGGCAACATCGTCGACAACCTCGTCGACGCCTACGCCGACCAGCAGAACTAGCGGACCAGGCGCATCCGCGCCGCGGCGGTCCAGGTACGCCGCGGCGCTCACCACCATGTCCCCTGCATGATGGCGACGACCAGCACGTGCACGGCCATGTAGATCACGATCACCGAGCCGACGGTGTAGAACGTCGAACGGACTTCGTGGCTCCTGGCCGTTGCGTAGGCCCAGGCATGGCCGGCACGGGCGAGGACGAAGCCGTACATCAGCACTTGCGCCGACCACAACGGCGGCGACACCAGGACGAACAACAGGCCGGCTGCAAGGAATGCGGGGATATTCTCGAGATCATTGCGGTGCATGCGGCGCGAGCGGTCGACATAGTCGTTGGGTTCGAGCTGCGCCGCGTCGGGCTTGCGATTGATCAGGCCCGGCCGCAGGTCCTCGGGCGAAGCGTAGCCACCGCCGACCTTGAGCAGGCGATAGACCGACATCCACCCCTGCCCCATGATCTTGAGCACGCCGAGCGCGGCGCATACCGCGTAGGTCGTGAACACAGGATTGGTGAGGGTCAGTTGGTCCATCAGCCTCTCACAGCGGAATGTTGTCGTGCTTCTTTTGCGGCATGCCCTGCTTCTTGTGGCGGAGTGTCTCGAACGCACGCGCCACGCGCCGGCGCGTCCCATGCGGCATGATGACGTCGTCGATGAAGCCGCGTTCGGCGGCGACGAAGGGGTTGGCGAAGCGGGCTTCGTATTCGGCGGTGCGGGCGGCGATCTTGTCCCTGTCGCCCAGTTCGGCGCGATAGAGGATTTCGGTGGCCCCCTTGGCGCCCATCACGGCGATCTCGGCGCTCGGCCAGGCGTAGTTGACGTCGGCACGGATGTGCTTTGAGGCCATGACGTCATAGGCGCCGCCGTACGCCTTGCGTGTGATCACCGTGACCTTGGGCACCGTCGCTTCGGCATAGGCGAAGAGCAGCTTGGCGCCGTGCTTGATGATGCCGCCATATTCCTGCGCCACGCCGGGGAGGAAGCCGGGGACGTCGACCAGGGTCAGGATGGGGATGTTGAAGCAGTCGCAGAAGCGGATGAAGCGCGCGGCTTTCTTGCTCGAACTGATATCGAGGCACCCCGCCAGCACCAGAGGCTGGTTGGCGACGACGCCGACGGTGGAGCCGTTGAGCCGGATGAAGCCGGTGAGGATATTGCCGGCATGGTCCTTCTGGATTTCCAGGAAATCGCCCTCGTCGGCGATTTTGAGGATCACCTCGCGCATGTCGTAGGGCTTGTTGGCGCTGTCGGGGATGATGGTGTCGAGGCTGGGCTCGGGCCGGTCGACGACATCGTTGGTGCGGACGCGCGGCGCCTTGTCGTTGGCATTAAGGGGAAGAAAATCGAACAGGCGGCGGACTTCGAGCAGGGTCTCGATGTCGTTGTCGAAGGCAGCGTCGGCGACCGAGGAAATCCTGGTGTGGGTGGAGGCGCCGCCGAGCTCTTCCTGGGTGACGATCTCGTTGGTGACGGTCTTGACCACGTCGGGACCGGTCACGAACATGTAGCTCGTGTCCTTGACCATGTAGATGAAGTCGGTCATGGCCGGGGAATAGACCGCGCCGCCGGCACAGGGGCCCATGATCACCGAAATCTGGGGCACGGCGCCCGAGGCCAAGACGTTGCGCAGGAAGACGTCGGCATAACCGCCGAGCGCCGCCACACCCTCCTGGATGCGGGCGCCACCGGAGTCGTTGAGGCCGATGATGGGGGCGCCGTTCTGCACGGCGAGTTCCATGACCTTGCAGATCTTCTTGGCGTGGGTTTCCGAGAGCGAGCCGCCGAAGACGGTGAAGTCCTGGCTGAACACATAGGTCAGTCGGCCGTTGATGGTGCCCCAGCCGGTGACCACGCCATCGCCCGGGATGATGGTCTTTTCCATGCCGAAATCCACCGCGCGGTGGGTGACGAACATGTCGTATTCTTCGAACGAGCCGGGATCGAGCAGCACGTCGAGGCGCTCGCGCGCGGTGAGCTTGCCCTTGGCGTGCTGGGTGTCGATACGCTTTTGGCCGCCGCCAAGCCGCGCTTCCTCGCGCCGGGCTTCCAGCGCCTCGATGATCTTCTGCATGAAGTCTCCAACCCAGCCGATCGGTATTTTTACCGTTCAGTCAAAATGCGACGGCGGGCCGGAAAAGGCAACTGCCCCGGACCTTTCGGGACCGGGGCAGCGGCGGATGGACGATCAGGGGTTGAGATAGGCGCCCGAACCCTGCCCCGTGCCGGGGCGCCGGCCATCCTCGGCAAGGATGGCGAGGATCATGTCCTCGACTTCGCGGGTCACCGTTTCGATGCGCTGCTCGACGGTGCGGGCGTGGGCAATGTGCTGGCGCAGTTCGGCCATGCGGCGACTGACCACACCGATCGCTGCCGCGGACGGCAGGTTCGCCGGCTGGGTGGTCAGCGCGGCAGCGGGGGTAGCGGGCTTCCAGAGGCTCCAATCCTTGAACATCACGATGCATCTCCCTGTTGTGCGTCGGGGCGAATTAAACGCCGTTCATAATGGTTAACCTACAGAATTCTGGACGCTGTTCAAGAGGAATTTTGAACGGTGTTTAGGTTGATGTTGATTCAAATGGTTGGGTGGTAGATGTGGGGAGTCTCAGTCGGCGAACCTCTCCCGTTTACGGGGGAGGGGGACCGCGCATAGCGCGGTGGAGGGGGGTGCACCTTGCGCTAACGGTTGGGCCGGCTTGGAGAGGCTGGCGCAAGCGACACCCCCCTCCTCCGGCCTATGGCCGGTATCCTCCCCGCAAGCGGTGGAGGAATCCCGACTGAGGGATCAGCACCGGTGCTCGAACGCCAGAATATGGGTGTCGACCAAGTCGTGGACGACCGCGTCGATCTCGCGGTCCATGATCAGCGCGAGCCGGCCCGAGGTTTCGAGCGAGGTCACCGAGTGGATCGAGGCGAAGACCAGTTGGCCGGATTGGGCGGCGATCTTCTGATCCAGGTCGGGGCGGATTTCGTGGAAACACTTGGCGATGATGCGGATGAGGCCGGCGATGGCGTCGACATACCAGCCGGGAACCGGGACACCGGGCTGACGCTTGAACTCGAACAGAGCGGTCCAGAGATTGCGGCGGGTACGGATGAAGCCGAGGAAGGCGTCGGCATAATTGTGCAGCATTTTTCGCGGGTCGTCGGAGCGTTCGGCGCCCATGAAGGCGGCGGCGAGGCCCGAGAGGGTGCGGGCGTTGACCTGGGTGACGATGTCGTCGAGATCGCGAAAATGGTGGTAGAGCGTGCCGGCGGTGTAGCCGATGGCGCGGCTCAGGGCGCGGGCGGAGAAGTCGTCGATGCCGCCTTCGGCGATCAGGGTCTCGGCGGACTCGATGACGAGTTTGGCCAGCTCCTCTTTGGAATGATCGGCACGGCGAGCCATGGGCTACTCCACTTGAACGGCGTTCAATTACGCCTTCGAGGCCATGGATGCAAGCTTGCAAGGCGCCCTGCCCGCGCGTAAACCGGCGCCATCCCCGGAGGGACCGGACGTGAGCGACACATTGCATACCGGCGAATTGCCCAACCTGCTCGTCGAGGACGCCGTGAAGCGGGCCTTTGCCGAGGATTTCGGGCTGGCCGGCGATCTTACCAGCCAGGCGACGCTTGCCCGCTCCGCCGCCGCCACCGCGACGCTTTCGGCGCGCGAGCCGGGGGTGATTGCGGGCCTGCCACTGGTAGCCGCGGCGTTTCGGTTGATCGGGGATGGCGTGACCTTCGAGGCCAATATCCGTGACGGAGACCGGGTCGAGGCCGGCCAGGTGGTCGGACATGTCTGGGGCAATGCACGGCAGGTTATGTCGGCGGAGCGTACGGCGCTCAACTTCCTCAACCATCTTTCCGGCATTGCGACCCTGACGCGCAGGTTCGTCGATGAGATCGCGGGCACCAATGCGCGGATCTGCGACACGCGGAAGACCACGCCGGGGCTCAGGGCATTCCAGAAATATGCGGTGCGCTGTGGCGGAGGTTCCAACCACCGCTTTGCGCTCGATGATGCGATCCTCATCAAGGACAATCATATCGCCGTCGCCGGCAGCGCGGCTGCCGCCTACAGGGCGGCGCGGGAGTTTGCCGGGCATCTGGTGGCGATCGAGATCGAGGTGGTGAGCCTCGAACAACTGACCGAGGTGCTGGAGGCCGGCGCCACCATCGTGCTGCTCGACAACATGGACAATGACACGCTCAAGCGCGCGGTAGAGCTCAACCAGGGCCGGGCGCGGCTGGAAGCATCGGGCGGGGTGAAGCTCGACCGAGTGCGCTCGATCGCCGAGACGGGGGTCGACTATATCTCGACCAGCCAGATCACCATGGCGGCGGCGCCGCTCGATCTCGGACTGGACGTCGTTATTTCATGATCATCGAGACGATGTTGAAGGCGGCGATCGCTGCCTCCGAGGTGATCCTCGAAGTCTATGCGCGCCCGTTCACCGCCGAGAGCAAGACGGATGGCTCGCCGGTGACCGAGGCCGACCATCGGGCCGAGGCCGTGATCCTCGACCTTTTGGCGCCGCTCGGCATTCCGGTGCTGGGTGAGGAAAGCGTGGCAGCCGGGCAGATTCCGGAACTGGGCCATCAGTTCTTCGTGGTCGACCCGCTCGACGGGACCAAGGAATTCCTCAAGCGCAACGGCGAGTTCACCGTCAACATCGCGCTCACCGAGGCGGGGCGGCCGGTCTCGGGCGTGGTGCTGGCGCCAGTGACGGGCGACATTTTCTGGACCGCGTCCGACGGCGCCATGGCCGGCCGGGTGGTCGATGGAGCGGTAACCGCCGCGCGACGGATCGCCGTCGACGGGACCCCTCCCCTCCGCATCGTCGCCAGCCGGTCGCATGGGCATCCGGCCCTCGCCGCCCTCTGCGACACCCTGAATGTCGCCGAGGACGTGTCGGTGGGCTCCTCGCTCAAATTCTGCCTCCTGGCGGATGGCAAGGCGCAGCTTTACCCGCGCTTTACCCCGACCTCGGAATGGGACACGGCGGCGGGACAGGCCGTGCTAGAGGCCGCTGGCGGTGTGGTGCTCAATCTCGACGGCAGGCCGCTCAGCTGCGGCCACCCGGAGCGCAAGTTCCTCAACGGGTTCTTCGTGGCCGCCGCCAGCCAGGACCTGGCGCAACGCGCGCTTGCAGAGATGCAAAGGCTGCTCGCCTGACGGGCATGCTGTCGGCGCGAAACGGCCCGGCGGTTTAGCCGCCGTCAACCATGCAGACAGCGCATGGCTGAGTCGCAAAAATACGGGGCTCCCCTCTATTGCGGTTAAATCGGCGTGCCTATATAGGGCCAGCATATGCTCGTCCAATATATGTCAGCCAGATAGGCCTCAATGAACGTCCGCACCATCTGCCTTGCCATTCTCTACGATGGAGAGGCCACGGGATATGAGATCCGCAAGCTCTCGGTGGAGGGGGAATACTCCTATTTCATCGATGCCAGCTTCGGCTCGATCTATCCGGCGCTGGCCAAGCTCGAGGTCGACGGCCTGGTGACAAGCCGGGTCGAGATGCAGGAAGGCAAGCCCGCCAAGAAGATCTACGAGATCACCACGGCCGGCCGTAATGCCTTCATCGGTTCCCTGTTCGAAAAGCTCGGCGACGACGAATTCCGCAGCGAGTTCCTGCTGTTCCTGCGCTTTGCGTCGGAGCTGCCGGCATCGCTGGTCGAGCAGCGACTCAACGAGCGGATGGCTCAGCTCGACGACGTTCTGGCCGATTTCGACCGGCTCAAGAAAGACCACACCCACCCGGGAGACACCTGGGTCATCGATTACGGGCGCACTTGCATGCAGGCCGCCCGCGACTACATCCAGGCCCATAGGGGCGAACTGATAGCGCTGGCGCGACCGGATTCCGGGTCGGCAGCGGCTGCGGAATAGAGGGTTTCAGAGAATGCGTGCGATCTACTCATACGGAGTGGCAGGCCTTATTGTACTCGGCGCCGGGGCCTGGCTTGCCACCGGCACCTTCGTTGCTGGCGGCAATGGACCTGGCAATGGCGAACGGCCGATCATCGCGCTGCTCGACAAGGACGCCGAACACGGCACCACCGAACATCACGGCACGGGCCCCGACCCGCACCTGACCATTGCCGAGCGCGTGGCCGAAACGTCAGGCGCTGCCGCGCCGGCGCAGTCGGTGCGCACCGTCACCTACACGATGAAGCCGATGGCCATCGAAGTGCCGCTGCGGGGCCGGACCGCCGCCAAGACGATGGTCAGCGTCGTGCCGCAGACCCAGGGCACGATCGAGGAAGTCCTCGTGCAGAAGGGCCAGACCGTCGCCGAGGGCGATGTGCTCTGCCGGCTCGACAAGGGCGATCGCCAGGCCGCCGTGACCCAGGCGGAAGCCGCCGTCGCCACTGCCCAGAGCGCCTTCGACTCCAATGCCGAACTGCGCAAGCAGGGCCTCGCGCCCAAGAACAGCGGGCTGCAGCTCGAAGCGGCGCTGAAGCAGGCGCAGGCCGGGCTCGACAATGCCAAGACCGAACTGGGCCGCACCGAGGTCAAGGCGACCATCGCCGGCGTGGTGCAGGAGCCGCTGGCGCAGGTCGGCAGCATGGCCGGCCCGACCGCTCCGTGCGCGACCATCGTCCAGCTCGACCCGATGCTCTTTAAGACCCAGGTCCCCGAGGCCCGGATCGAATATGCCAAGGTCGGCCTGCCGGCGACGGTCAAGACGATCACTGGCGCCACGGTCGAGGGCAAGGTGAGCTTCATCGCCTCGGTGGCCGATGCCGCTACCCGCTCGTTCGCCGCTGAAATCGAAATCCCCAATGCCGACGGCAAGGTGCTCGACGGCATCACCGCCTCGGCCATCGTCAATGTCGGCACGGCGCCGGCCCATCTGCTGCCGCAGTCGGTGCTGACGCTCGACGACGAAGGCGTGCTGGGCGTGCGCGCCGTGGGCGCGGACAGCAAGGTGGCGTTCTATCCGATCACCATCGTCATGGACAGCCGCGAGGGCGTGTGGGTCACCGGCCTGCCCCCGAGTGTCGATGTCATCACCGTCGGCCAGGAATTCGTGATCCCGGGCCAGACCGTCAAAGCCACCAATGTGTCGGCCACCGATGCGGCCGAGGAAGCCAAAGCTGAGGGCGTGCAATCATGATGGACTTTCTCGAACGCATCCTGCGCATGCCGCGGGTTGTGCTGACGGTAATGGTGCTGCTGCTCGTTGCCGGCTTCGGGGCTTACACCTCGCTGCCCAAGGAGAGCTTCCCGGCCATCGACATCCCGTATTTCTACGTCTCGACCAGCCAGACCGGCGTGTCGCCCTATGACGCGGAACGCCTCTTGGCCAAGCCGATCGAAGACCGGGTCAAGGATATCGACGGGCTGGAGAACTACACCTCCACCTCGACCACCGGCCACGCTTCGGTGTTCCTCGAGTTCAACGTGAACGCCGACAAGGACAAGGCGCTGGCCGACATCCGCGCCAAGCTCGACGGCGTCTCGGGCGAGCTGCCGGACGACGCGACCGAGCCGAGCGTCACGGAAATCTCGTTCTCGAACGTGCCGACGATCTCGGTCGCCATCTATGGCGAAGTGCCCGAGCGCACCCTGGTGCAGCGCGCCAAGGACCTGCAGGACGAACTCGAATCCATCCCGACCGTGCAGAGCGTGACCCTTTCGGGTTCGCGCGACGAAATGCTGGCGGTGACCATCGATACCAACCGGCTCGAGGCCTATAACCTCACCGCGAGCCAGCTGTTCGACGCCCTGGCCAAGAACAACATGGTGGTACCCGGCGGCACGCTCGACACCGGCAACGGTTCGTTCAACGTCGAAGTCCCGGGCCTGATCACCACGGCCGAGGACGTCTACAACCTGCCGCTGAAGACCGATGGCGACACCGTCGTCACCTTCGGCGACGTGGCGACAATCACCCGTACCTTCAAGGACGCGACCGAATTCGCCCATGTGAACGGCCAGCCGGCCATCACCCTGGGTGTGATCAAGAAGCTCGGCACCAACGTCATCGACATTTCCGACACGGTGCGGGCCAAGACGGAGGCTTTCACGGCCGGCTGGCCGTCGGGCATCGGGCACTCATTCCTGATCGACCAGGCGGACTCGACCAAGTCGCTGTTCCGTTCGCTCGAAGCCGCCGTGCTGACCGCCGTGGCGCTGGTGATGATCACCTGCGTGGCAACGCTCGGTATCCGCCCCGCGCTGATGATCGGTACCTCGATCCCGATCTCGTTCATGATCGCGTTCCTCGTCGTTCAGATGCTCGGCATGACCATCAACATGATGATCATGTTCGGCCTGGTTCTGGCGGTGGGCGTGCTCGTCGACGATCCGATCGTGGTCGTGGAATATGCCGAACGAAAGCTGCAGGAAGGCGTCCCCAAGAAGGAAGCCTTCATCATGGCGGCGCGCAAGATGTTCGTGCCGGTGGTTTCGGCCACCTTCACGACGCTGGGCGCCTTCGTGCCCCTGCTGTTCTGGCCGGGCATCATCGGCAAGTTCATGAGCTACCTGCCGATCATCGTGATCGTGGTGATGTGTGCCTCGCTGCTGTCGGCGCTGGTGTTCATGCCGATCATCGGCGCGATCATCGCCTCGACCCATGTCGACCCCAAGGCCAAGGAAGCCGCGGACGTCGTCATGTATCCCGACAAGTTCGACGTGAAGAAGGTCAAGGGCTTCACCGGCGGCTATGTGCGCGCGCTGCAGCTTTTGATCCGGCACCCGATCATCACCCTGACGCTCGGCTTCGGCATCGTCATCGGCATCTTCGTGGCCTACGGCATGAACCCGACCGGTTCGGAAGCCTTCCCGGCATCCGAGCCCGAGTTCGGCACGGTCAACGTGGTCGCCCGCGGCAACTATTCGCCGACGGAAATCCGCGACCTGCTGGTGGAAGTCGAGACCGAAATCCTTCAGGTCCAGGGCATCCAGGACGTCATCATGACCTTTTCGGGCGGTGGCGGCGACATGATGAGCTCGGGTGGTCCGCCGGACACGATCGGCCAGTTCAACCTGCAGCTGATGCCGTGGAACGAGCGCGTTCCGGCCGAGGAGATCTTCCAGAACATCCGCAACCGCGTGGCTGACATTTCGGGCCTGCAGGTGCAGATCGCCGCGCAGGAAAACGGTCCTCCGGCCGGCAAGGCGATCAACCTGCGCGTCGACTCGACGACCTATGCCGACCTCGTGCCGGCGGTGACCAAGCTGCGCGACTATGTCGAGAACGAACTCGGCCAGACCATCGACGTGGAAGACGGCCGCCCTTCCCCGGGTATCGACTGGGAAGTGACGATCGACCGCGTGGAAGCGGCCAAGTACGGCATCGGCGTGCGTGAGCTCAGCCCCTACGTCCAGCTGGTGACCTCGGGCGTCAAGCTCGGCACCTACCGGCCGGACGATGCGACCGACGAACTCGACATCCGCGTTCGCCTGCCGCTCGAGGAGCGCACCTTCGACACCCTGGACTCGCTCAAGATCGTGACGGCCCAGGGCCTGATCCCGGTGAGCAACTTCATCGAGCGCAAGGCTGTGCCCAAGGTCGCCAATATCAGCCGCCGCAATGGCGTCTACTCGATGAGCGTGGCCGCCAATCTGGAGCCGGGCGTTCCGGCCGACCAGAAGATCGCCCAGGTGCAGGAGTGGCAGAAGACGCAGCAATGGCCGGCCGGCGTGGAACTCGTCTTCGGCGGTGCGGCTGAGCAGGTGGATGACACCAACGCCTTCATCGTCTCGGCGTTCGGCGCAGCCATGTTCCTGATCTTCCTGATCCTGCTGCTCGAGTACAACAGCTTCTACCAGGTGATCGTGACCCTCACGACGGTCATCATGTCCCTGGCGGGCGTGCTGCTCGGCATGCTGGTCACCGGCATGAGCTTTTCGGCGATCATGACGGGCCTCGGCATCGTGGCGCTGGCCGGTATCGTGGTGAAGAACGGCATCGTGCTCATCGACACCTACAATCACTACCGGCGCGACGACCATGTCGAGCCGATCAAGGCGATGCTGATCACCGCCAGCCAGCGTGTGCGGCCGGTGCTGCTCACGGCGACCGTGACGGCGCTGGGCGTGATCCCGATGGCGCTGAACATCGAGTTCGACTTCATCCGCCGCGAGGTGGTGGTGGGCGGTCTCGCCGGTTCGTGGTTCATCCACCTCTCGGCGGCGCTGGTCTCGGGCCTGTTCCTGTCGACGGCGCTGACCCTGATCATGGTGCCGGTGATGCTCACCGCGCCGCATGTGATCGGTGCCTCGTTCAAGCGCATGTTCGGCGCCGTGGGCAACTTCGTCGGCAACATCCTGCCGCGCCGTCGCACCGCGGTGACGCCGGAAGGCGCCACGATCGAGATCCCGGCGGACGCCAACTCGGCCGCCAAGTACATGACCAAGGATGGCAATGGCCTGGTCGAAACCGAACAGGACGGCGTCACCATCGTCTCCCGCCAGGCCGCCGAATAGGCACTGGCCGGACCGAGCGCACCAAGGCCCGCGAGCAATCGCGGGCCTTTTTTGTTTGTGTGATCCTACGGCCTCGCACCCACGGCGCCATTCCCGGCAGAGGCCGGACCCTAGGCCAGGAGCGCTGGCCGTTGTGGCTCCTCCCCCCTTGCGGGGGAGCCACGAGACTTAGGCCCGCCAGGGCCTTGGTCTAGTAGAGAGGGCTATGCCGGCCCATCCGATGCCGCCCATACTCCTCCCACCCACCGCTCGTCATCCCGACGAAGGTCGGGAACCAGTACTCACCAGCGCTGTGGTTCGTGCTGCGGTGGAGCCGCAGAGCTGGCGTCTACTGGGCCCCGGCCTGCGCCGGGGTGACGATCGAGTGTGGGGATAGCGCGGTGAAAGAGATGAGGACTCAGTCACTTATACGAATCTTCACCCTGCTTATCCCCGCGCTTCTGGCCTCCACTAGAATGTCCCCCATCAACCCCACGCGACGGGAAGCGCGACGAACGTTTGTGGGGAGACTGCCGGGAGAGGGAAGGAGGTCGCTTCAAGCCCTTGGGCCAAGCGCACGGAGGTTAACCTTGGGGAGACAGGATCG
>DASWWF010000192.1:0-2300 GCA_036401035.1 Devosia sp. | reverse complement strand
GCCGCTGTCGATGGCCATTGCCATCGCCTCCGGCGCCACGCCCGATCGCGGTCTCTACTCGGCCATTGTCGGCGGTTTCCTCGTCTCGCTGCTCGGTGGCAGCCGCTTCCAGATCGGCGGCCCCGCCGGCGCCTTCATCGTCCTCGTCGCCGCCACCATCGCCCAGCATGGCATCGAGGGCATGCTGCTCGCCACCATGATCGCGGGCGCCATCCTCGTCGCCGTCGGCCTGCTGCGGCTGGGCACCTATATCAAGTTCATCCCGTTCCCGGTGACGGTAGGGTTCACCGCCGGCATCGCGGTCATCATCTTTTCGAGCCAGATCAAGGACCTGCTCGGGCTCACCCTGCACGAACCCGAACCGGGCGAGCTGCTCGAGAAGATTCCCGTGCTCTGGGCCGCCCTCGATACGATCAACCCCGCCGCTGTGGGGCTCGCGGTCGTCAGCATCGCCATCATCGCGTTGCTCCGCAAATACCGGCCGACCTGGCCGGGCATGCTGATCGCGGTGGCGGTCGGGGCCATCGCGACAGCACTCTTCAACCTGCCGGTCGAAACCATCGGAACGCGCTTTGGCGGCATCCCCAATGGCCTGCCGCTGCCGTCGCTGCCCGAAATCACCGCCGACAAGGTCACGGCCGTGCTGCCCAACGCCATCGCCTTTGCCCTCCTGGGCGCCATCGAGTCCCTGCTTTCGGCCGTCGTCGCCGATGGCATGACCGGGCGGCGGCACCGCTCCAACAGCGAGCTCGTCGCCCAGGGCATCGCCAATATCGCGGCCGCGCTCTTCGGTGGCGTCTGCGTGACCGGCACCATCGCCCGCACGGCCACCAATGTGCGCGCCGGAGCGCGCAGCCCGATCTCGGGCATACTGCACTCGATGTTCCTGCTGGTCTTCATGCTGGTGGCGGCGCCGCTCGCGGCTTACATCCCGCTGGCGACACTGGCCGCCGTGCTGGCGGTGGTCGCCTGGAACATGGCCGAGCGGCACCAATTCGTGCTGCTGTTGCGCTCCGGCCGCGGCGACGCCATCGTGCTGCTGGCAACCTTTCTCCTCACCGTCTTCCGCGACCTCACCCAGGGCATCCTGGTCGGCTTCTCGCTGGGCGCACTGCTCTTTATCGCCCGCATGTCGCAAGTCACCGGCGTCGAGCCGCACACGCCGCTTGCCCCGCCGGACAAGGCCGACGACGGCAATGGCGGCCGTGTCCCCTACGACGCGGCCCTCGCCACCAATCCCAATGTGCTGGTCTACCGGATCACCGGCGCGTTCTTCTTCGGGGCCGCCCAGGCCGTAGGCACGGTGCTCGACAGCACCGTCGCTCATGGCAAGGCGCTGGTCATCGACTTCTCGGCCGTGCCCTTCCTCGATTCAACCGCCGCAAACACCATTGCCGGCGTGGTGGAAAAGGCCCAGCGCCACAACGCGCCGGTCTTCATCACCGGCGCGTCGCATACGGTGCGCCAGACCCTGCTCAAGCACGGCGTGCGGCAGCCGGCGGTCGAGTACAGGGGCACCATCCAGCAAGCCTATGGCGAGGCCGACGCCCTGGCGCCGCCAGCGCTGCAGTCCGCCTGAAAACGCTGAAGGCCGGGATCGCTCCCGGCCTTCGCATCTCTCACCGCTGGTACGGCGATCAGTTCTTTTCTTCCGCCGGCTTGTCCTCGGCGGTGGCCTTGGCCTTCTTGGTCTTGGGGCCGGTGATGGCCTTGGGCTTGGCCGGACGCGGCGGGGCCGCGATCAGCTCGAGCTTGGCTTCCGGACCGACGCCGACCACGGCGACCGTGACGGTACCGCCATTGACCAGTTCGCCGAACAGCACCTGGTCGGCCAGCGGCTTCTTGACGTGCTCCTGGATGACGCGGCCCAGCGGGCGCGCACCCATGCGTTCGTCGTAACCGCGGATGGCCAGCCACTCGGCCGCTTCCGGCGTCAGGTTGATGGTCACGCCACGCTCGGCCAGCTGGCCTTCGAGCTGCAGCACGAACTTCTCGACCACGCGACGGACGACGGACGGCGGCAGCGGGCCGAAGGAGATGATGGCGTCGAGACGGTTGCGGAACTCCGGCGTGAACATCCGGTTGATCGCTTCCTCGTCGTCACCCGCTTCGCGCTTGCGGCCAAAGCCGATCGGCGACTTCTGCAGCTCCATGGCGCCGACATTCGACGTCATGATCAGGATCACGTTGCGGAAGTCGACCGACTTGCCGTTGTGGTCCGTCAGCTTGCCGTGGTCCATCACCTGCAACAGGATGTTGAACAGGTCCGGATGGGCCTTCTCGATTTCGTCGAGCAGCAC
>DASWWF010000191.1:0-8142 GCA_036401035.1 Devosia sp. | reverse complement strand
TGCGCTTCCAAAGCCGCCGGCGCGAGGCGGCGTTGGCATTCCGGGAGCAGCACGCATGAGCGGTCTCGCCGTCCTCATTCCCATCGCAGTGGCGATGGGCCTCGTGGCGCTCGCCACCTTCCTCTGGGCGCTGCGCTCGGGCCAGTACGAAGACCTTGATGGCGCCAGCGAGCGCATCCTCGACGACGACATGCCCTAGAGCGCGTCGAGTTCGGCGCGCTGTTGCTGCATGAGCAGGTGGATGCGATAGTCGCGGTCGAAATGGCTGCGCGCCTCTGACGAGGGCAACCGGGTGCGGCCGGGCTGGGCCATGGCCATGCAGGCCGACGGCAGGTCCCGATGCAGGCCGGCGGCCGTCGCCGCCACCATGGCAACGCCGAGCAGGGTGGCGTCCTGCGTCGCCGGTTCGATGACGGTGCAGCCGGTGGCATCGGCATAGAGCTCCATCAGCAGCCGGTTGCGCGTGTGGCCGCCGGTGACATGCAGCGTGTCGATGGCATAGCCGCGCTCGTTGAGCCCTTCGAGGATGTGCCGCACCTGCAGCGCGATGGCGACCGCGGTGCGCCAGTAGAGGCGCGCGAGCGAGTCGAAATCGCTGTCGAGCGAGAGCCCGGAGATCACGCCGAGTGCATGTGGATCGGCCAGCGGCGACCGGTTGCCGTGAAAATCCGGCACGACATGGAGACGGGAGGCGAGGCCGAGGCCTTCGGTTGCGCGCAGCTCCATGACCCGGTCGGTGACCTTGCGATGGAGCGCCGCGGTCGGCTCTCCACCCGCGCCGTGCCAGCGGAGGATGTGATCGAGCAGGGCGCCGGTGGCCGACTGGCCCGCTTCGTTGAGCCAGACATCGGGCAGTACGGCGCCCGAATAGGGGCCCCACACGCCAGCCGTGGGGCGTGGTTCGGGCGACAGCGCCATGACGCAGCTCGAGGTGCCGGCGATGAGCGCCAGGTGCCGATCGATGGTGGTGGTATCGCCGGCAAAGGCGCCGAGTGAGCCGAGCGCCCCGGCATGCGCATCGATGAGGCCGACGCCGACCCGGCAACGCGGCGTGAGGCCGAGCAGTGCGGCGGCGGCGGGGGTCAGTGGGCCGAGATCGGTGCCGATGGGACTGGCGCGCTCGGGCAGGGCGCCCCTCTCTGGCATGTCGCCGATGCCGACCGTGTCGAGAAAATCGCGCTGCCAGCTCGGGCTTTCGTGGGCGAGATAGGTCCACTTGCAGGTCAGCGTGCATTGCGAGCGGGCAAGCGATCCCGAGGCCTTCCAGGTGAGGAAATCGGCGAGATCGAAGAAATGGCCGGCGCGCGCCCAGGTGTCGGGCAGGTGACGCTTCAGCCACATCAGCTTGGGCACCTCCATTTCTGGCGACATCACGCCGCCGATGAAATCGAGAACGCGATGGCCGGTGGCGGTGCACTCCTCGGCTTCGGCAAGGGCGCGGTGATCGAGCCACACGATGGTGTCCCAGCGTGCTTCGCCGGTGGTGGTCACCGGCAGCGGTTGGCCGGCCGTGTCGCGGACGACGAGCGAGCAGGTGGCGTCAAAGGAGATGCCCACTGCTTCCCCGGGCCGCGCGCCGGCGAGGTGCATGGCCGAGCGGACGGCGGCGCCCACGGCGTCCCAGATCTGCTCGGAATTGTGCTCGGCGAAGTTGGCATCCATGCGCTGCATGTCGATGGCATGCTCGGCACGGCCGATGACGTGGCCGGTCGGCGTCACGACGCCCGCACGGGCGCTGCCGGTGCCGACATCGACGGCGACGAGCAGTTGCGCGTCGCCCGCCTCGCGCGATGCCTGCAGTTCGAGCAGGCCGGGCAAAGCGCGCATGTCTTCCATGATGGCATCGGGACCCAGCGCCTCAACTTCGGCCCGCAGGCCGCTTTCGGCAATGTGGCCGCCGCCGACAAAGGCGAAGACCCGCATGCCGGCAGCCCGGGCCGCCATGATGCCGGCGGGGGAATCTTCGATGACGAGGCAGTTCTCCGGCGCCACGCCCATTTCCCGCGCGGCATGCAGGAAGAGGTCCGGCGCCGGCTTGCCGTTCCTGACCATCGATGCCGAGAAGATGTGCGGCTCGAATTTGGGCAGCAGGCCGGTGAGATCGAGGCTCAGGCGGATGCGATCGAGCTGGCTCGACGAGGCGACACAGAAGGGGAGGTCGAGGCCGGCCAGCACGTCCATGAGCCAGGGCGTGGCCTTGAGTTCCTTGCGGTAGAGCGCGTAGAGCCGCTCGCGCATGGCAGCGAGCGAGGCATCCGAAAGCGGCGTGCCGTGGCTCTGGTTGAGGCTCTCGGAGATCGAGGCCAGCGAGCGACCGAGGAAGGAGCGGAAGGCCAGGCCGCGCTCGATCTCGATGCCGGCTTCCGCGATGATCTGCAACAGCACCCGCATCGCCAGCGGTTCGCTGTCCACGAGCACGCCATCGCAATCGAAAATGATGAGTTGAACAGGCGCCATGGATACCTCCGCGGCGGTAGGGCTACGTGAGCGGGGGGACGGAGGCAAGGGCGGGTAGAGGGAGATGGTGCCCCAGTGTGGGGCCGTGCCACATCCGTCCGACTGCTACAGCGTGCCCGACAGATACGCCTGCAGCGTCGACCTCGTGCCCTTGGACCACAGCGAACCCAGTGCCGTGGTGAAGGCCGCGATATAGGCCGGGTTGGTGGAGAGCTCGCCGAAAATATCGGTCATGGAGAGCCAGGCCTTCGGGTCGGTCTTCGCCTGCCTGGCGAGTGCCGTCAGCCGGTCCCAGTTCGGATCGTTGGGCGGGATCACCTTGCCGCCATCGCTCTCGCCGTAGCAGTAGCGGGCCCAGAGCGCGGAGACGAGGGCGAGGCCGGTGACGGAATGGCCGGCCTTCACCCGATCGAGGGCGGTCGGCAGGATGAATTTCGGTTGCCGGTTGGAGCCGTCGAGGCACAGGCGGGAAATGGTGTCCCCGATCTTGGGGTTCGAGAAGCGGCGGTCGATGAGCGTGTAGTAGTCGCCGAGGTCCGTGTCGGGTACCGGCGGCACGGTGGGGATGATCTCGTCGCGCTCGACTTTTTCGAGGAACGCCCTGATCAGCGGCTCGGCCATCGCCTCGTGCACGAAGTGGATGTCGAGCAGGCCGGCCGGATAGGCGATGGTGGCGTGGCCGCCATTGAGGATGCGGATCTTCATGAACTCGAAGGGCGCGACGTCATCGACGAACTGCACGCCGACCTTTTCGAGCGCAGGCCGGCCGGAAGGAAAATGATCCTCCAGCACCCACTGCTTGAACTCCTCGCAGAACACCGGCCACTGGTCGACGATGCCGAATTGCTCGGTCAGTGCGTCCCGCTCGCGCTGCGAGGTGGCTGGCGTGATGCGGTCGACCATGCCGTTGGGGAAGGCGACTTTCGTCCGCACCCAGCCGGCGAGCTCGTGGTCGAAGAGCTCGGCAAGACCGACCACGGCGTTCTGCGTCACATGGCCATTGCCCGGAATGTTGTCGCAGCTCATCACGGTGAAGGGCGGGATGCCGTGGTCGCGCCGGCGCTTCAACCCCGCGAGGATCAGACCGAAGGCGGTCTTCGGCGCGCGCGGATTGGCGGCGTCAGCGGCGATATCCGGATGGGTCGGATCGAATGTCTGCGAGGCGGGGTCGATATAGTAGCCGCCCTCGGTGACCGTCAGCGAGACGATCCGGATCGCCGGGTCGGCCAGTTGCGCGATGGTGGCCTCGGCGTCGCCGACGCGCAGAAAATCGATCATCGCACCGGTCACGCGCGCCTGCGAGAGGTTGGCCTCCTGCTCGACCACGGTGGTGAGATAATCCTGCGAGGCAAGCCTCGATCGCATGTCGGCGTCGGCGGGGCGAACCCCGGCGCCGATCAGCGCCCAGTCGCGGTCGAGGCCAAGATTGAACAGCGCATCGAGATAGACCGCCTGGTGCGCGCGATGGAAATTGCCGACGCCGAAATGGACGATGCCGGCCTTGAGGTCGGACCGGGCATAACCCGGTACGGTGGCGGTCCGGGCGATCTCCGGAAGGTCTTCGACGGAGAGTTCGATAGGCATCGGCAGTGGTCCTTAGGATAGAGGTGGCGTCAGGCGCCGCGCAGCGCCTGGCCGGCAGAGTCGAAGCGGTAGATACGCGACGGGTCGGGGGTGAGCCAGACCGTGTCGCCATGGTGGAAGTCGCGCTCGCCGTCGGTGCGCACGGTGTGCAGGCCCGAGCCATCGACATGGACGTGGAGGAAAGTGTCGGACCCCAGGTGTTCTGCAACCCCGACGGTGCCCTTCCAGTCGCCGGACTCCTTGGAGATGGCGACATGCTCGGGGCGGATGCCGATGGTGTCGGCGCGGTACTTGCCGGCCGGCTCGCCGTCGAGGAAGTTCATCTTGGGCGAGCCGATGAAGCCGGCGACGAACTTGTTGGCGGGGTTCTTGTAGAGTTCCATCGGCGAGCCGTATTGCTCGATGCGGCCGGCGTTCAGCACCACGATCTTGTCTGCCATGGTCATGGCTTCGACCTGGTCGTGGGTGACATAGACCATGGTGGTCTTGAGCTGCTGGTGCAGTTCGGTGATCTCGAGCCGCATGTTGACGCGCAGCGCCGCATCGAGGTTCGACAGCGGTTCGTCAAAGAGGAAGGCTTTCGGCTCGCGCACGATGGCGCGGCCGATGGCGACGCGCTGGCGCTGCCCGCCCGAGAGCTGCCGTGGCTTGCGGTCGAGATAGTCGGTGAGGTTGAGGACGCGCGCGGCGTCGTTGACCTTCTTGTCGGCGACAGCCTTGTCGATATTGGCCATCTTGAGCGGAAAGTTGATGTTCTGCCGCACGGTCATGTGCGGGTAGAGCGCATAGGACTGGAACACCATGGCAAGGCCGCGATGAGCGGGGCCCTTGGCGGTGACGTCCTCGCCGTCGAGCCGGATGATGCCCGATGTCGTGTCCTCGAGGCCGGCAATCAGTCGGAGGAGAGTGGACTTGCCGCACCCCGAGGGCCCGACGAAGACGACAAAGGCGCCGTCTTCAATCTCGAGTGTCGCATCGGGGATGACCGCGTGGCCGCCGAAGGACTTGTTGACGTGTTCAAGGCTGATCGAACCCATTTGTCGTGATCCCTATTTGACGGCGCCGAAGGTCAACCCGCGCACCAGCTGCTTCTGGCTGAGCCAGCCGAGCACGAGGATCGGCGCGATGGCGAGGGTCGAGGCGGCGGAAAGCTTGGCCCAGAACAGGCCCTGCGGTGACGAGAACGAGGAGATGAACGCGGTGAGCGGCGCGGCTTTGGAGGCCGTGAGGTTGATGGTCCAGAACGCCTCGTTCCAGGCGAGAATGATGTTGAGCAGCAGCGTCGAGGCGATGCCCGGCACGGCCATCGGCACAAGAACGAAGACCAGTTCTTTCCAGAGGATGGCGCCATCCATGCGCGCCGCCTCGAGGATGTCGACCGGGATTTCCTTGAAGTAGGTGTAGAGCATCCAGATCACGATCGGCAGGTTGATGAGGGTGAGGATGAGGGTGAGCCCCCAGACGGTGTCGAGCAGGCCGGTGTCGCGGAAGATGAGATACATCGGGACCAGCACGCCGACCGCCGGCATCATCTTGGTCGAGAGCATCCACATCAAGACGTCCTTGGTCTTGGGCGTCGGCGTGAAGGCCATGGCCCAGGCCGCCGGAATGGCGAGCAGCAGGGCAATGAGGGTGGAGCCGACCGAGATCCAGGCCGAGTTGAAGAAGTGGCGGAAATAGTCCGACCGGTTCTGCACCTCGAGATAGTTCTCGAGGGTCCAGCTCGGGATGATCACCGGCGGCGATGCGATGGCCTCGGCCTCGGGCTTGAAGCTGGTGAGGATCGTCCAGAGGATCGGGAAGAACAGGACGAAGGCCACGGCCCAGGCAAGGGCGGTGAAGGTGAGCTTGCGGGTGAGGGTGACTTCGCGGGCCATCTAGTGGTTCTCCCCGAACACGACTGTCGCGGTTTGTCGTCTCCTCCCCCCTTGCGGGGGAGGGACAGGGTGGGGGGTATGAGAGCCCGGTGAAGGGGTCCGGGACGTCCGGACTCGCCCCGACGTCACTGGCCCATCTACCCCCACCCCTGTCCCCTCCCCGCAAGGGGGAGGGAGACCCGACTGCTGGTCCATCACAAGACTACGCATCCAGGTTCCTCCCGACCGCGCGCATCAGGAAGATGGCGACGATGTTGGCGAGGATGACGGCGATGACGCCGCCGGCGGAGGCACCACCCACGTCGAACGAGAGCAGCGCGGTGCGGTAGACGAGGAAGGCGAGGTTGGTCGAGTTGTAGCCCGGTCCGCCGCCGGTGGTGACCAGCACCTCGGCGAAGATGCCGAGGAGGAAAATGGTCTGGATCAGGATCACCACGGTGATCGCCCGGGCCATGTGCGGCAGGATGATGTAGATGAAGCGGTTGATCGCGCCGGCGCCATCCATCTCGGCGGCTTCCTTCTGCTCTTCCGAGAGCGACTGCAGCGCGGTGAGCAGAATCAGCGTGGCGAAAGGCAGCCACTGCCAGGCGACGATGAGGATGATCGAGAACAGCGGCACCTGCGCGAACCAGTCGATCGGCTCGACCCCGATGGTGTCGGCGATGCGGGCGAAGATGCCGTAGCCGGGATGCATCAGCATGTTCTTCCAGATCAGCGCCGCGACCGGCGGCATGATGAAGAAGGGCGAGATGACGAGGATGCGTACGATGCCCTGGCCAAACATCGGCTGATCGAGCAGGAGCGCGAGGAAGATGCCGCCCACCACCGTGATCAGCAGCACACCGCCGACGAGCAGGAGCGTATTGACGATCGACTGGATGAAGGCGAGGTCGGTGAGGAAGTACTGGTAGTTGAACCAGCCGGCAAAGCTCGTGACCGGGTTCAGCAGATTGTAGTTCTGAAAGCTGAACCAGAGCGTGAGGACCAGCGGCACGATCATCCAGACGAGCAGGACGAGAACCGAAGGCGCCATCATGATGCGCGCCAGTGTGCGCGACTGCTGCGTAGCCATGGCGTTCTCTCCCCTTAACGCCGGTGCAGTGATGGTGGTGAAGTCCGACTGGAGGGCCGCCCGTAGATAGAGGGGTAGTGTGGGCGACCCTCCGACCGTCGGGAGGTCTACTTGATATACCCGCCTTTGGTCATCTCGCGGGTGGTGGCGTCCTGCGCCTGCTTGAGGGCGTCATCGACCGAGGACTGGCCGGCGAGCGCCGCCGAGAACAGCTGGCCCACAGTGGTGCCCAGCCCCTGGAATTCGGGGATGGCAACGAACTGCACGCCCACATAGGGCACCGGCTTGACGGTCGGCGCGTTGGGATCGGCGGCATTGATCGAGTCGAGCGTCATCTTGGCGAAGGGTGCGGCAGCCTGGTACTCGGGGTTCGCATAGAGCGACGACCGCGTGCCCGGCGGGACGTTGGCCCAGCCTTCCTTGGAAGCGACGAGTTCGGCATAAGCCTTGCTGGTTGCCCAGGAGATGAACTTCTGCGCCGCATCGGCCTTCTGCGAGCCGGCGGGGACAGCGAGCGACCAGGCCCAGAGCCAGTTGCCGCGCTTGCCCAGGCCCTTGTCCGGAGCCAGAGCGAAGCCGACCTTGTCGGCCACGGTCGAGTCCTTGCCGGTGACGAACGACGCGGCGACGGTGGCGTCGATCCACATACCGCACTTGCCCTGCTGGAACAGCGCCAGGTTCTCGTTGAAGCCGTTCGACGAGGCGCCCTGCGGGCCGGCGTCGTTCATCAGCTTCACATAGGTGTCGAGCGTCGCCTTCCACTCGGGCTGGTCGAACTGGGGCTGCCAGTTCTCGTCGAACCAGCGGGCGCCGAAGGAGTTGGACATGGCGGTCAGGAAGGCCATGTTCTCGCCCCAGCCGGCCTTGCCGCGCAGGCAGATGCCGTTGATGTCGTTGGCGCGATCGGTCATGGCGCGGGCGGCCTCGCCGATGAATTCCCAGGTCGGGGCGTCGGGCATGGTCAGCCCTGCCTTCTCCATCAGGTCCTTGCGGTACATGACGAAGGAGGATTCGCCGTAGAAAGGCGCGGCGTAGAGCTTGCCGTCGACGGACAGGCCGCCTGCGATGGCCGGAATGATGTCGGCCGCGTCGTAGTCGGCGCCGAGATTGTCGAGCGGCAGGAGCCAGTTCTGCTTCGCCCAGATCGGAACC
>DASWWF010000190.1:0-2205 GCA_036401035.1 Devosia sp. | reverse complement strand
TCGACGCCGATCATGGTCTGCGAGGCGAAATCGAAGATGGGCTGATAGTCGAGGTCGAACTCGTCGGCTTCGAGGCCGCGGCGGATATCGGCCTGTTCCTCGATGCGCTTCTGGCGCTCGGCCTCGATCGACTCGTCGTGCTCGACGATGTGGTTGCCGCCGGTCTCGTGCGCGCGGCGCATCGCCGCCTCGGCCATGCGGATCGGCTGGATGACATTGGCGCGAGTGACGCGGGCTTCCGCGAGGCCGATGGAGACGCCGACCTTGATGCGCCAGCTCTGCACCGCGAGCGGCTCGCTGACGGCTTCGAGAATTTTCCGGGCGATGTGGCGGACCAGGATGCCGGCTTCGTCGCCGGAGCGGCTGATGGCGAATTCGTCCGAATTGGTGCGGGCGAGTTCGGCCTGGCCGTCGATGGCCTTTTCGATGACCTCGAGGAGTTCGTCGAGCAGCATGGCGCCGGTTTCCTCGCCATAGGCGGCGACGGCCTCGCGGTAATCCTCAAGGCCGATATAGGCGGCGGCGATGTTGACCTCGGAGGTCTTCTTGGGCACCAGCCGGCGGAAGCTTTCCTCGAGGCCGAAGCGGTTGATGAGGCCGGTCTCTTCGTCGTAGCGCGCGTTGATCCAGTCGCGCTCGTCGGCCTCGGCGCGGCGCTCGACCGAGCGGCGGAACGAGTAGAGCACGGCAAAGACCAGGCAACCGATGACCAGCAGCACCAGCGAGGCGACGCTGGCGGCGTGGCGGAAGGCTGTGTCGCCGGGCCTGAGCGGCTCCCAGGTCAGCGTGCCGATCTCGGCGCCGGCGGCATCGGCGAGCGAGAAACCGTCCTCGACCGGCATGATCTCGGGCATTATGCGCGGCACCGGGATCTGGAAGCGGTAGGCGATCTGCTTGAGCATGCCGTCGTCGATCTGGCGGGCGAACCAGAGGATGCGGCGATCCTCGCCCGGCGTGCTGATGCGGCCGGTGGTGGAGTGGATCACGGCGGCGGCGAGGCCGGCGACGCCGCGGCTGTTTTTGGCGTAGCCGGAAATATGCGCGTCGGCGCCGATCTGGTCGATCTGCCGGCTGAGCCCGTCGAGCAGCGACTGGGTGCCGCTGAAATGCTCGGAGACGTTGCCGGTCTTGGCGCCACCACGGCCCTCGCCGAAGAGGATGGCACCCTTGGCGTCGGTGACGATGGCGGTGTCGTAGTTGTCCGAGGTGCGCGCGGTGCTGCCCCAGGTGCCGTCGAGCCAGGCCGGATTGAAGCTCACATAGGTGTTGATATAGGCCTCGGTCCAGGTCGCTTCGTCGGCGACGCTTTCGCCCAGCGAGGTGACGAAGGAATTGAGTGCGGCGCTGACCGCCTTGCGGCCGCGATCGCCGTCGATGCGGTTGATCTCGGAGGTCATCAGGCTGAGCGAAAGCAGCACCAGCACGCAGACCCCGACATAGACGATGACCGATGGCAGCGCGACGAAGACCGTGAAGGTCTTCAGCGGATCCTTGGACCAGCGGGGTTTGGCCCGTTCCGGCCGGGCCAAGGGGGCTGCCGCAGCGGACGCCAATGTCGCATCAGAAGTTGGCAATCCAGGTCACCGAGCCATACGCCCGATGATCCTGGCAGGATCGGCCTAACATTGCCTTAAGCGACGTACCTCAGAGGCCGGTGGGCCGGAGGATTTTCAGCCGGAGGAGGAAGGGGCAGACGGATGAAACCCAAATCATCCCCCTGCCCCACTGTCCGCCGTGACGTGACTGACTAGGTTTGCCACGGTGGCCCGGTGGGCTTTGCGAAAGGAAACCGATCCCCCTCTGCCCTCGGGTGCGAGGTGGAGCGGACGATTGTGGCGCGATTTGGAAAGCACGGTGGCAGCACCCGCTTTGCCAGCAATTATTTCAACTGCCTCGGTTTTTCCCTATCAGCGTGCGGCCGATAGGCCACACCGAAGGGTTCGGCTAGACCCCCACGGCCGCCGCGCGTTTGGCCAGGCGGGCCTTGATGCTGTCGACGTCGGCGCGGGGCGTCGCGGCGAAGAGTTGCTTGGTGTAGGCGTGCTGGGGGTCGGAGAAGACCTTTTCGCGGCTGCCATATTCCACCACCTCGCCCAGATACATCACCATGACGTCGTCGGCGATGTAGCGCACGACTGAGAGGTCGTGGCTGATGAAGACATAGGTCAGCCCGAACTCGTCCTGCAGGTCGGCGAGCAGGTTGAG
>DASWWF010000189.1:0-3973 GCA_036401035.1 Devosia sp. | reverse complement strand
GGCACCATCTCGGCGCTGGATGCGACCTCGGGCGATACGGCGACGCTGTTCGGCAATCTCAAGGAAGGTCTCGCGGCTCCGCTGGGCGGCATGGGCACCGCCTTCTCGGCCTCCCTGCTCGGCCTGTCCGGATCGCTGATCCTGGGCTTTCTCGACCTGCAGACCAGCCAGGCGCAGAACGCCTTCTTCACCGACCTCGAGGATTGGATGACCTCGATGACCGAACTCGACCACCCGATGACGCAGATGCAGATGACCGGCCTCGGCGTTTCCGGCGCCGAGATGGAATCGATGATCGAGCAACTCGGCACCACCATGCAGAACTCCAATTCGAGCCAGAACGCCATTCGCGCCATGGCCGAGCTGGCGCGCGGCATCGATGGGCTCGTCAAGCATATCCGCGCCGAACAGGCGGACCTGCGCATCCACATCGAGGAACAGGGCGAGACCAACCGCAAGCTCCGCGACCTGATCGAGGCCATGCTGCGCGAGGGCGACGGCGACCGTCGCCCTAACTAGAGACAGCGCATGGCCGGCTCCACCCGCTCCCGCCGATCGCAGGTCACCAACTACTGGCCCGGCTTCGTCGACGCCCTGTCGAGCCTGCTGCTGGTCATCATCTTCCTGCTTTCGCTGTTCATGCTGAGCCAGTTTTTCCTCGGCCAGGAAATCCTCGGCAAGGACACGGCGATGTCGCGATTGAACTCTCAGATCGCCGAACTCACCGACCTGCTGCAGCTGGAACGCGCCAATTCGGACGACCTCGAGAGCACCATCTCGACGCTGCAGGCCACGCTTTCCGGTGCGCAGACCGAGAATGCCGACCTCGAGGCGCAGATTGCCGGCCTCGGAGTCGGCGACACCGGCAAGGATGCGACCATTGCCGGTCTGCAGACCGAACTCGAAAACCAGATGGACATTTCGGCCGATGCCGCCGCGCAGGTCGCCCTGCTCAACCAGCAGCTCAGCGCCCTGCGCACCCAGATCGGCGCGCTCGAACAGGCACTGGAAGCCTCGGAAACCCGCGATACCGAAAGCCGTACCCAGATCGCCGATCTCGGCCGCCGCCTGAACCTGGCGCTGGCCCAGCGCGTCCAGGACCTCAGCCGCTACCGCTCCGACTTTTTCGGCCGCCTGCGGCAGATCCTCGAAGGCCGCGCCGACGTCACCGTGGTCGGCGACCGCTTCGTGTTCCAGTCCGAAGTGCTGTTCGACGCCGGCCAGGCCCAGATCAATCCGGAAGGCGAAACCGAACTGGCGCGCCTCGGCGACGCCATCAAGCAACTCGAAACCGAAATCCCCGCTGACGTGAACTGGGTCCTCCGCATCGACGGCCACACCGACAAGCGCCCCATCAACACGCCCCAGTTCCCCTCGAACTGGGAACTGTCGGCAGCGCGAGCCATCTCGGTGGCGAAGTATCTGATCGAGCAGGGTGTGTCGGCCTCCCGCCTCGTACCCGCCGGCTTCGGCGAATTCTCGCCCATCGATACGGGTGAGACGGAAGAAGCCTATCGGCGGAACCGGCGCATCGAGTTCAAGCTGACGGAATAGCGAGTAGCGAATAGCCAATAGCGAGTAGGGAATGAACGACACGATCAAATCCTACCGTGACTTGGTCGTGTGGCAGTCGGGCATAGACCGTACTGTTGCCTGCTATGACGCCACCAGGACATTCCCCCGCGAGGAACTCTACGGCCTGACGTCACAAATTCGGCGAGCTGCGGAATATTCCCGCAAACATTGCCGAGGGGCATGGCCGTGATAGCACCGGCCAGTTCATCCAGTTTCTTCGTGTCGCTCAGGGCTCGGTCAAAGAACTGGAGACCCAACTAATCGTCGGCGAACGGGTTGGCACGCTCCATCCTGAGATCGCAAGTCAGCTGTTGGCGCGGTGCGATGAGGTCGGGCGCATGCTGCGCTCGCTGATCCGAACGCTGGAGTCCAAGCAATAGTCGATCGATCCGGACCGACGCCGGGCTGACAAATAGCTGAAATACCGTCGAAACCGTCGAACTTCCCCGCTGACCATTCCCTACTCGCTATTCGCTACTCACTACTCGCTTGAATTATTCCGCCGCCAGCGGTTCGTTCAGCCTGAACTGCAGCCGCGCCAGTTCGGCGTAGCGGCCACCCTTGCGCACCAGTTCGTCATGCGTGCCCTGATCGATCAGGCGGCCCTTTTCGAGCACCAGGATCCTGTCGGCATCCCTGATGGTGGCGAGACGGTGGGCGATGACCAGCGTCGTCCGCCCCTGCATCAGCCGCTCGAGCGCCAGTTGCACCAGCCGCTCGCTTTCCGCGTCGAGCGCCGAGGTGGCCTCGTCGAGGAGCAGGATCGGCGCGTCCTTGAGCAAAGCCCGCGCAATGGCGATGCGCTGCTTCTGCCCGCCCGAGAGCATCACGCCGCGCTCGCCCACCACGGTGTCGTAGGCCGCCGGCAGCTGCGAGACGAAATCATGGACCAGCGCGGCCGTCGCCGCTGCCTCGATCTCGGTCTGCGTGGCGTCCGGCTTGCCGAAGCGGATGTTCTCGCCCACCGTGCCGTGGAAGATCGTCGGTTCCTGCTCGACATAGGCGAACCGCTGCCTGAGCGCATGTGGATCGGCGTCGCGCACATCGACGCCATCGACGAGCACCCGCCCGCCGGTGACATCATAGAACCGCTGCACCAGCCCGAACACCGTGGTCTTGCCGGCGCCCGATGCGCCGACCAGCGCCACTGTCTCGCCCTTGGCCACGGAAAAACTGAGATCGGTGAGAATCGGCCCGTCATCGCGCGTCGAATAGCCGAAGTCGACCTTGTCGAATGCCACCGTGCCCAGCGATGGCACCGGCATCGGCTTGGCCGGATTGGCGATCGGCAGCACCGATTTGGTGTCGAGAATTTCGATCAGCCGTTCTGTCGCGCCGGCCACCTGCGCGAATGTGCCCATCACCTCCGAGATCGAGGCGAAGGCATTGGTCGCCATCAGCGCATAGATCATGAACTGCGTCAGTTCGCCGGCCGTCACCACGCCGTCGAACACCGAGCGAGCGCCCCACCAGACCATCACCACGAGGCACACCGCCACCATGAAGATGATGCCGCCGATGAGCCCGGCGCGGGCCAGCAGCCGGTCGACTTCGGCCCGGAAACTGGCCTCCGAGCGGCGGCCGAAATCTTCGCTCTGCTGGGCCTCCTGGTTGAAGGCCTTGATGGTCTTGGTTGAACTCAGCGCTTCGGTGGCCATGGCCGACATGTCGGCCAGCGCGTCCTGCGTGCGCCGGCTCATGTGCCGCAGCTTCCGCCCGAGATAAATCACCGGAATGATCAGCGCCGGCACCACCACGATGACCGCGATCGTGAGATAGGGGCTGGTGAACGCCATCAGCACCAGCGCGCCGATGATCGTCACCGTACCGCGCAGGATCAGCGACAGGCTCGAGCCGATGGCATGGCGGATGGTGGCGACATCGCCATTGAGGCGCGAGGTCAGTTCACCCACCCGGTGGGTGTCGAAGAAGGTCGCGTCGAGCGCCATCAGATGGTCGAAGACGGCGCGGCGTAAATCGGTGAGTACCCGCTCGCCGATGATCGAGACGAAGTAGAAGCGGGCGCCGCTGGCAAAGGCCATCACCGCGGCGATGGCGATGATCAGCCAGCCATAGCTGGCGATGGTATTGAGATTCTGCGCCACGAAGCCATCATCGATGATCCGGCCGGCCAGCAGCGGAATCGCCAGCGACGTCAGCGCCGCGATCAGCAGGAAGCCCAGCGTCAGCCCCAGTCGCCAGGGGTAGCGGAGGACGAATGGCAGCAGCCGCCGCAGGGGTTTGAGCCGCACTTTGGGCGTGCTGACGGCAGCGGCGGCGGTTATCTGTCCCTCGGCGGGGCGGGCATCAGTCAATCGGGGAGACCCAGTTCAGAACGCCCCCGATATAGGCGCCCGGTCCCCCCGTCGCAATCCTAATCCCCAGCGTGCGGCGTTGC
>DASWWF010000188.1:0-6211 GCA_036401035.1 Devosia sp. | reverse complement strand
GAGGAGGCGACGATACCCTTCGAGCCCATACCCGCCTCGGTGAGACCGAGATGCAGCGCATAGTCGCAGCGCGCCGCGAGATCCTGATAGACCGCGATCAGATGCTGCACGTCCGAAACCTTGGTCGAGAGCAGGATCTTGTCGCGCCCCAGCCCCAGTTCCTCCGCCCGCGCCGCCGAGAGCAGCGCCGACTGGATGATCGCCTCGCGCTGCACCGCTGCGGCCGAAACCGGCGTTGCAGAGGCCGAGTTATCGTCCATCAGCCGGGTCAGCAGCTCTTCGTCGAGCGAGCCCCAGTTGACGCCGATCCGCACCGGCTTGTCGTATTTCATCGCCAGTTCGATGAGCGTCGCGAACTGCGTGTCGCGCTTGGCCTTGAACCCGACATTGCCTGGATTGATGCGGTACTTCGCCAGTGCTTCGGCACAGGCCGGATGGTCGGTGAGGAGCTTGTGGCCGATATAGTGAAAGTCGCCGATCAGCGGCACATTGATGCCGCGCGCGGCCAGCCGGTCGCGGATATGCGGCACGGCGGCGGCAGCCTCGTCGCGATCAACCGTGATGCGGACCAGTTCCGAGCCGGCACGCCAGAGCTGGCCGACCTGTTTGACGGTGGCCTCGATATCGGCGGTATCCGTATTGGTCATCGATTGCACGACGATCGGGGCGCCACCGCCCACCATCACGCCACCGACATTGACCCCGACCGACTTCCTGCGCTCCGCAACGCTCATGCTTCACCTCGCTGCGACCAGCAAATAAGGCTTTGAACCTCGGCGCGCAATGTTACGATCTCGTGACCGGGTAGCGCCACGACGTTCCGGGCCCGTTTCGACAAGAGCGTGATCGATTGACCGACACTACCGCCGGGACCAAGACCAGCCGCTGGCTGAAGACTGCCATCTGGCCGGTCGCCTCCGTAATCCTCTTCGGCCTTTTCATCTGGCTGGTCGTTCCACCCAAGCCCGAAATCCTCGAGAACCTGCCGGCGACAGCGCCCGAGATCGCCGCCACCTGGACCGAGCGGATGCATGCCCGCTTCCCGGTCGGCACGCCTGCGGCCGATTTTCGCACCCAGCTGACCGACTGGGGCTTCGTCCTGCCCGAACCCCTCCACTTCCGCATCGAACTGGCCGGCGCCCCATGCTCGGACTTCTTCGACGTCACCTGGACGGCCGACAGCGCCGGCAACCTCACCGGGATCGACCCCACCCACCGGCAGGTTTGTCGCCCCTGATCTTGAACCCGAGCGGCGTGGTTCCCATGTCTCTGGACATGACACAGCGCCCCTTCACTTTGCTCAACCGCTTCCTGCAGTTTCGCACCGAGTTCGGCCAGCTCTGGCGCGCCTTCCGCGCTCCGGAAACGCCGATGCACCTGAAGGCGCTGATGCTGCTGGTGCCGCTCTACCTCCTGAGCCCGCTCGACCTGATCCCCGATTTCATCCCGTTGGCGGGCTGGCTCGACGACGTCGTCATCATCCCCATGCTGGTGAGCTGGATCGTCTCCATGCTGCCCAAGCCGGCCCCGGCCCGCCCCCGCGGCCGTTCCGGCGACGACGTCATCGAAACCAGCTACCGGAGGCTCTAGCCAGCGTCGGCCCCGATTTGACTTTGGGGCGGATATGGCCATGATGATCGCCATGAGCAGCATTTTCGTGTCCCAGCATTATTTGGAAAGCCGCCTCTCCAAGGCAGGATAGCTGCCTGGTGTCGTTACCTGCCGTCGACGGCAAGAGCGGCACCAGGACTTCGCGAAACTCTCCCTGATATTTCCGACCTGCCCACCCGTGCCTTCGAGCGCGGGCGCTTGTGCATGTCGGTCGTGAGGTGCTGTCCAATGACCTTCAAATACTCCGTCACCCTGCCCGTTTCCGGTGGCAACAAGCTCAAGCGGTTCACCGACTGGGCCGGCTCCCACCTGCCCGCGCTGGACTACGTCCTGCCACCGCAGACGCCGATCAAGACCGAGACCATGACCATCCGGCTGCGCTCGGTCGAGGACCGCGCCCGCGTCCTCGAAACCCTGGCCAAGGTGCCGCTGCCGCGCGAGGCGGGCATATGACCCTGCGCTATTGCCGGTCCTGTTCCGGACCACGACCACGCGCCGCCCGGCGTTGTCCCTGGTGCCATTCCAGCTACGACGCCAAGCCGGCCAAGCCCGAACACCTGTTCGCCGCGCCCACCCTCGAGGGTCCGCGAACCCAGCAACTGGAGGCGAAATGACCACCATCGCGCTGGCCGACTGGGAGCAGTCGTCGCCTGAAATCGTCATCGGCGAAAACGAACGCCGCCGCGTCACCGTCGCCGCCCTGACCGATGTGGTCCATGGCAGCGACCACATGGACTTCCTGCTCTATGAGCTGGACCGGGCCAAGGTCGTGCCGGACACCTTGGTGCCGGCCGACGTGGTCCGCCTCGGCAGCATGGTGCGGTACTGGTCCGCACCGGACGAGGAGCGCACCATCAAGCTGGTGATGCCATCCGAAATCGAGCTACCCGGCAACTACCGGCTCGCGGTTACCTCGGCCCACGGCGCCGCCCTGCTCGGCCTCAAGGCCGGAGCGGTGATGAGCTGGATGGATCCCGATGGAACCACCCACCGGATCGAGGTGCTGCAGGTCGCCAACACCTAGGCCAAGAAGGAGGGCCCGGATCGTTCCGGGCCTTCGTCCTGCTGCCGGATTCTGGCGCTGCCATGTGCCATGGTCTTCGCCAATCGCGGAGACGACCGATGACCAAATACTGGATCGCCGTGGCCTCGGCCGACCATGCCCGCAAGGGCCGCGCCGGCTTCATGCAGGTCAACCACGGCAAGAAGGCGCCGCTGCAGCGCATCGCCGCCGGCGACGGCGTCGCCTATTACTCGCCGGCCGAGACGATCGGCGGCAAGGACAGGTTGCAGAGCTTCACCATCATCGGCCGGGTGCGCGACGAGGAGCTGTACCAAGGCGTCATGGGCGGCGACTTCGTCCCCTGGCGGCGCAATGTCGACTATGCCGACGCTGCCGAGGCGCCCATCGCTCCCCTGCTCGACAAGCTCGACTTCACCCGCGGCAACCGCAACTGGGGCTACCAGATGCGCTTCGGCCTCTTCGAAATCACCGAAGCCGACTTCCACACCATCGCCGAAGCAATGGGCGCGGAAGTCTGACGCTTATTCGAACCGGACCAGCAGGTCCTTGGCGTCGATCTGGTCGCCGACTTTGACGGTGACTTCGGCGACGGTGCCGTCGGCTTCGGCGTGGATCGCGGTTTCCATCTTCATGGCTTCGATTGAGAGCAGCACGTCGCCGGCGAAGACCTTGTCGCCGACCTTGACGCCGAGGCCCGAGATCACGCCCGGCATCGGCGCGCCGACCTGCTTGGGGTCGCCGAGCGCCGCCTTGGCGCGGACCTGCACTTCGCCGACCTTCAGGCGATCCGGCACGGTGATGGTGCGTGGCTGGCCGTTGAGGTCGAAGAAGACACGGACCTGGCCCTTCTCGTTGGTTGGCGAGCGACCCTGATAGGTCAGGACCAGCGTCTTGCCCTTCTCGATGTCGACGAGGATCTCCTCGCCTTCCTTGAGGCCATAGAAATAGACCGGCGTGGGCAGCACTTCGGTCGGGCCATACTTGTCCTGGGTCTTGGCGAAGTCCGAGAACACCTTGGGGTACATCAGGTACGAGGCGAGCCGGAAGTCATCGAGCTCCTGGCCCGTGGCCTCCTCCGCCTTCTTGCGCTCGGCGTCGAGGTCGACATCCTTGAGATAGGAGCCGGGCCGCTCCGTCAGCGGCGCCTTGCCCTTGAGAACCTTCTTCTGCAGCGCCGGCGGGAAGCCGCCCGGCGGCTGGCCGAGATCGCCCATGAAGAAGCCGACCACCGAATCCGGGAAGGCCACGTCGCGGCCCGGGTCCTCGACATCGGCGCGCGTCAGCCCGGCCGAGACCATGGCCAGCGCCATGTCGCCGACCACCTTGGACGACGGCGTCACCTTGACGATGTCGCCGAACATCTGGTTCACGTCCGCATAGGTCTGCGCCACCTGGTGCCAGCGGCTTTCGAGCCCCAGCGAACGCGCCTGTTCCTTGAGATTGGTGAACTGGCCACCCGGCATTTCGTGAAGGTAGACTTCCGAGGCGCCGCCCTTCAAATCGCTCTCGAAGGCGCGGTACTGCGTGCGCACCGCTTCCCAGTAGAACGAGATTTCGCGGATCACCTTGCCGTCGAGGCCCGGGTCGCGCGCCCCATCCTTGAGCGCGGCGGCGAGCGAACCCAGCGTCGGCTGCGAGGTGGTGCCCGAAAGCGCATCCATCGCCGCATCGACTGCATCCACGCCCGCATCCACCGCCGCCATGATCGTCGCCGCAGCGGCGCCCGAGGTGTCGTGGGTGTGAAGGTGGATCGGCAGGCCGATTTCCTGCTTGAGCGTCTCGATGAGTTTCCTGGCCGCCTGCGGCTTTAAGAGGCCCGCCATGTCCTTGAGGCCCAGCACGTGCGCCCCGGCCGCTTCAAGCTCCTTGGCCAGCCCGACATAATATTTGAGATCATACTTGGCCCGGTTCGGGTCGAGCATGTCGCCAGTATAGCAGATGGCGCCTTCGGCGACCTTGTCGGCCTCGGCCACTGCGTCGATCGAGACGCGCATGTTCTCGACCCAGTTGAGGCTGTCGAAGATGCGGAACACATCGACGCCACCCTTGGCGGCCTGGCGGACGAAGAACTTGACGACATTGTCCGGGTAATTGCTGTAGCCGACCCCGTTGCTGCCGCGCAGCAGCATCTGGGTGAGGATGTTCGGCGCGCCTTCGCGCACCGCCGCCAGACGCTCCCACGGATCCTCGTTGAGGAAGCGCATGGAGACGTCGAAGGTCGCCCCGCCCCAGCATTCGAGCGAAAAGAGGTTGGGCAGTCCACGGCTATAGGCCTGGGCGATGCGGGTGATGTCGAACGAACGCATGCGCGTCGCCAGCAGCGACTGGTGCGCGTCGCGCATCGTCGTATCGGTGAACAGCACCTGGTTCTGCGCCTTCATCCACCGCGCCAGCCCCTTGGGCCCCTCGCGGTCGAGCACCTGCCGGCTGCCCTCGACGATCATCAGCGGCGGATAATCCGGCACCATCGGCTCGAGCGCGTCGGCCGGCGGCCGCGGTCGGTCGCGCACTTCGGGATGCCCGTTGACGGTGACGTCGGCGATATAGTTGAGGAGCTTGGTGGCGCGGTCCTGCCGCTGCTTGAAGTCGAACAGCGCCGGCGTCGTATCGATGAAGCGCGTGGTGTAGCGATTCTCGATGAAATCGGGATGCGTGATGATGTTTTCGAGAAAGGCGAGGTTGGTCGCCACGCCGCGAATGCGGAATTCGCGCAGGGCGCGATGCATGCGGGCGATCGCCTCGGGCGCGGATGGCGCCCAACAGGTGATCTTTTCCAAGAGCGGATCGTAGTAGCGGGTCACCACGGCGCCCGAATAGGCCGTGCCGCCGTCGAGCCGCACGCCGAAGCCGGTGGCTTCGCGATAGGCGGTGATGCGGCCATAGTCCGGGATGAAGTTCTGTTCCGGGTCTTCCGTGGTCACGCGGCACTGGATGGCGTTGCCGTTGAGCCGGATATCTTCCTGCCTCGGGACGCCGGACTCGGGCGTGCCGATCACTTCGCCCTCGAGCAGCCGGATCTGCGCCTTGACGATGTCGATGCCGGTGACGACTTCGGTCACCGTGTGCTCGACCTGGATGCGCGGGTTCACTTCGATGAAGTAGAATTTGTCCGTATCGGCATCGAGCAGGAATTCCACCGTGCCGGCGCCACGATAGTTGGCGGCATTGCCCAGCCGGATGGCGGCGCTGGTGAGATCGTCGCGCACCTCTTGGCTGAGATAGGGCGCCGGGGCGCGCTCCACTACCTTCTGGTTGCGCCGCTGCACCGAGCAATCGCGCTCGAACAGATGCACCAGGTTGCCGTGATCGTCGCCGATGAGCTGCACTTCGACGTGCCGGGCGCGCTCGATCAGCTTTTCGAGATACATCTCGTCCTTGCCGAACGCGGCTTTCGCCTCGCGCTTGCCTTCCGACACTTCGGCGACCAATGTGGTCTCGTCCATGATCCGGCGCATGCCGCGGCCGCCGCCGCCCCAGCTCGCCTTGAGCATCAGCGGATAGCCGATCTCGGCGGCCATCTTGCGGACCGCGTCCATGTCGTCGGGCAGCGCATCGGTCGCCGGCACCACCGGGACA
>DASWWF010000187.1:0-3745 GCA_036401035.1 Devosia sp. | reverse complement strand
GCGGCCGCGTCTTTGCCGGCACCAAAAGCCTGACGCTGGTGTCGGACGCCATCGTGGCCGGCGACATCCAGATCCTGGGCGATGGCACGCCCATCGTGCTGTTGCGCGACCACCAGCCGACCGGCGGCTATCCGCGGATCGCCACGGTGACCTCGGCCGATCTCGACCGCTTTGTGCAATTGCGGCCGGGTACGGCGGTCACCTTTCAACCGATTACCGTCGCCAAGGCACAGGGGCTGCTCAAATGACCTGGCTCGATCTCAATGCCGATCTCGGCGAAGGCTTCGGCAATGACGAGGCCATGCTGGAGCTGGTGTCGTCGGCGAACATCGCCTGTGGCGGCCATGCCGGCGATCACGTCACCATGGTAGTCGCGCTGCGGGCCGCGAAGGCGCGCGGCGTCACCGTGGGGGCGCATCCGGGCTTTGCCGATCCCGAGAATTTTGGCCGGCGCCGGCTGGTGCTGCCGCCACAGGAGCTCGATGATACCGTCCGCCGGCAGGTGCGGGACCTGGCGGAACTGGCGGTGGAGGAGGGCGTGGCACTGAAATATGTGAAGCTCCACGGCGCGCTGGCCAACATGGCCGCCGAGGAGGCCTCCATCGCGGCGGTGGCCTTTGCCGCCTGCGAAGGGTTGGTGCGTGGGCTCGGCATTCTCGCCATCGATAACTCGGCGCAGGTCGAGGTGGCCGAGACCATGGGCTTTCCCGTGGTGCGGGAGGCCTATGCCGACCGCGCCTATCTCGGCAATGGCCTGCTCATGCCGCGGTCGGAGCCCGGCGCGGTGATCCACGATGCCGGGTTCATCGCCGACCGCGCCATCCGTCTCGCTGAAGCCGGCGAGATCGTCGCGGCCGATGGCACCGTGATCCAAACCGACGCAAAGTCGCTCTGCATCCATGGCGACAACCCCGAGGCGGTGGCTATCGCGCGGCAGGTACGGAGGGCGCTTGAAGCGGCAGGGATTGCGATCCGCGCGGCGTTCTGACATATCGCGGGCTCCGCAAGCCAGCTTCGAAGGATGCCCGCATGACCGCCAAGATCATCGACGGAAAGACGTTTGCCGAAGGGTTGCGGGCACGAATCGCCGGTCATGTGCAGCGGCTCAAGGACGAGAACGGCATCACGCCTGGCCTCGCCGTGGTCATCGTCGGGCACGATCCGGGCAGCCAGATCTATGTGTCGCAGAAGGCCAAGCAGACCGTCGAGGTCGGCATGCATTCGGAAAAGTATGAGCTGCCGGCCGATGTCTCGGAGCTTGAGGTTCTGGAGCTGGTGCGTCGCTTGAACAACGACGACAAAATCCATGGAATTCTTGTGCAATTGCCGGTTCCAGACCACATCGATCCGAACAAGATCATCGCCACCATCTCGCCCGACAAGGATGTGGACTGCTTCACCCCGGCCAGCGTGGGCAAGCTGACGATCGGCCTTCCGGGTCCGGTATCGTGCACGCCGCTGGGCTGCCTGATGCTGCTGCGCGAGACGCTGGGCTCGCTCGCAGGCCTCAACGCCGTGATCGTTGGCCGCTCAAATCTCGTCGGCAAGCCCATGGCGCAGTTGCTGCTGCGCGAGAACTGCACGGTGACGATTGCCCATTCGCGCACCCGCAACCTCGCCGACGTCGTGCGGCAGGCCGATATCGTCGTCGCCGCCGTGGGCCGGCCGCAGCTGGTCAAGGGCGATTGGATCAAGCCCGGCGCCACGGTGATCGATGTGGGTATCAACCGTATCGATGCGCCGGAGCGGGGACCAGGCAAGACCCGCCTGCTCGGTGATGTGGATTTCCCGGCGGCGTCGCAGGTCGCCGGGGCGATCACCCCGGTGCCGGGTGGGGTGGGGCCGATGACCATTGTCTGCCTCCTCGCCAACACGGTCACCACCGCTTCGCTCATCCACGGTCTCGTGCCCCCTAGGGACTTGACCCCCTGATATTTTCCCGAGCCCGTTTGGATTCTGGAAACGACTCCGCGACTATCGTGCTCCCCGACTGAGCTGGGTTCCAGAAAGGGACCTGCACGTCGCTGGGGGCCAGCACGATGTTGCTTCTCGACGCCGGAATTGGCGCGAGCCGGGGAGACGCGGTTCTTGCACTGCTGGAGCGGGCGCAGGTGCCTCCGGTCCCCCCATTCTATAAGCTCTGCTACGACTATCTGGCGGGTGCGCGGACGCTCGACGCCATGCGCGCGGGCGCGATCATCGAAGGCGGCGCCAACGGCCAGCCCTATGGCGAGCAGACGGCCGGCGAGCAGCTCTACGAGGATTTCGTCGCGCCCTATCGCAACGAGGGCACCATCACCCAGGTGGTCGGCGGCATGATCGAGCGTATCGGCACGCTCGAAAAGCTGATGGCCGAAAGCCAGGAAGCCAACCGGTCGCAGGCGGTCGAACTGGCCGGCGCGACGCAGGACCTCGGCGGCGACGATATCGATGCGGCGCTGCTGCGCGAGTGGATCCTGCGCCTCGAGGCGACCAACCTCGCCCTGCAGCGCGCCAACGATGCGCTGTCGGCCGAACTCGACCAGACCATGGAAGCCTTCACCACCGGGCAGGACGAGCTGGCGGCCCTGAGCCGCTCGGCCACTGTCGACACCCTCACCGGCGTTGCCAACCGGGCGGGGCTAGACCAGTCGCTGGCGGCTCTGTTCACCAACCTGCCGCCCAATGCGCGGCTGGCGCTGGCCGTGGTCGATGTCGATCACTTCAAGCAGCTCAACGATACCTACGGCCACCAGATCGGCGACGAAATCCTGCGGCTGGTGGGCCGGGCGCTGATGACCTCGACGCGCGAGAACGATCTCATGGGCCGGATGGGCGGCGACGAGTTTGTCGTCATCATCCGCGACGAGGATCTGGCCGGCGCACGGATCATCGCCGAGCGGATCCGGCGAGCCATCGTCGATTGCGATCTCACCAAGATTCTCGGCAAGGGCGTGGTCGGCAACGTCACCGCTTCGATCGGCGTGGCGCAGTTCCACGCGGGCGATACGCTGGCAAAGCTCTTCGACCGGGCCGACAAGTGCCTGTTCGAGGCCAAGCAGCGCGGCCGCAACCAGACCGTCATCGAACAGCCGCCTGGCAAGCAAGCAGCCTAGTTCCTAGAGCACCCGGCTGAGGTGGAAGCTGCGCAGCACCGTGTGGTCGCGCAGGCCGATGGCGCTCGTATGTGGGTCGAGTCTGGCGATCACCGGCTGGGTGTTCTTGACGTCCCGCGCATCGATGACCACCGACTGCAGGCGGCGCTTTTCCTGCCGGCTTTCGGTCAGGAGGTCGAACAGCATGGCGCGCACGTCACCCGCGGCGGCGCAGGCGACGCACTCGCTGCCCGGCGCATGGTCGTGCAGCGCCGGGTCGAGATGGATCAGCGCCGTGTCTTCGTCGCGCGCCGGCATCGGGCCGCGCGTGACGATGGTGACGGGAATGCTGGACGTGGCCTTATCGAACGGCGTGCCGCGCATCAGTCACCCTCCTTTGTCGACGGCGTGTAGTTGAGGATCGGCCCGAGCCAGCGCTCGACCTCGCGGGTCGGCATGCCCTTGCGCTTCGAATAGTCCTCGACCTGGTCGCGCTCGACCTTGGCGACGCCGAAATAGAAGGCTTCGGGGTGGCCGAGATAGATGCCCGAGACCGACGAGCCGGGCCACATGGCGTAGCTCTCGGTCAGTTCGACGCCGATGCGCTGCTTGGCGTTGAGCAGGTGGAAGAGGGTGGTCTTTTCGGTGTGGTCGGGCTGAGCCGGATAGCC
>DASWWF010000186.1:0-5727 GCA_036401035.1 Devosia sp. | reverse complement strand
GGTCTCGATGGCGTCGACGATGGCCTTGTGCTGGGCGATCAGCGTTTCGACCGGGGTGGCGTCGGGCATGGAGAGCCAGCGCACGCGGTCCATCTGGGCCTTGAGATTTTCCAGCACGCGCCAGGCGTGGTCGCAGTCGGCCGAATGGGCGAGGGCTTCGTGAAAGGCTTCGTCGAGGCGGAGGAAGCCGATGTGGTCGCCGGCCTTGGCGCGGCGCTGCTGGTCCTCGATGATGTCGCGCAGAATGGTGATCTGCCCGGCCGTCGCATCCACCGCCGCCTTGCGGGCGATGGCGACTTCGATGGCCTCGCGGATGAAGCGGGCGTTGCGCACTTCGCGCGCCGAGATCATCACCACGAAAGTGCCGCGCTGCGGCCGCACCTCGACCAGCCCGACTTCGGCCAGCTTGATGAAGGCCTCGCGCACCGGCTGGCGTGAGACGCCGAGCTGGCGGGCGACTTCGGCCTCGCTGAGCAGGTTTCCCGGCCGCAGCTGCAGCTGCACGATCGCCTGGCGAATTGCGTCGAAGACGCGATTGCCGCGCGTCGCCTGCCGTGCGTCCGCATCCCCTTTCAGCGCCTGAAATTCAAAATCCAGAGTCATCTTGACGCTCTGTCTACTACCATACTAGTCTGCAGGCAATCGATCACTGGGACTGATCGATAATGGGAGGACGACATGAAATTCACTGCCCTGCAGGCCTTTCTGGCTGCCGGCGCCATGGTGGCGGCCGGAACATTCTCGGCTGTTGCAGCCGATTACACCCTCAGCGTCAATACGGCTCTGGCGGTAACCGACCCGCTCTACAAGGGTCTCGAGAGCTTCCGCGACAATGTGGCGACTGCTTCGGGCGGCCGCGTCGAGGTCAAGCTCTTCCCCAACAGCCAGCTCGGTCCGGATGAGGACGTGCTCGAACAGGCCCGCGCCGGTGCGCCGGTCGCGGTGGTGGTCGATGGCGGCCGTCTCGCCGTGTTCGTCAACGAGTTCGGCGTGCTCGGCGCGCCCTATCTCGCCGAAGGCTATGACGGTATCCGCAAGGTGGTGACCTCGCCGCTCTTTGAAGAATGGGTCACCAAGCTGCACGACACCTCGGGTCATCAGGTGCTGAGCTTCAACTGGTGGCAGGGCGAACGTCAGCTCTGGACCAACAAGGCCGTCGCTACTCCCGCCGATCTCGCTGGCGTCCGCATGCGGACGCCGGGCGCGCCGGTCTGGGTCGAAACGGTCACCGCCATGGGCGCGGTGCCCACGCCGATGCCGTTCGCCGAAGTCTATTCGGCGCTCGAACAGAAGGCGCTCGACGCCGCCGAAGCACAGTTGCCGGCCGGGCAGGGCGCCAAGCTCTTCGAAGTCACCAAGTACCTCACCAAAACCGCGCATATCAACCTGATCACGGGTCTGGTCACCTCGGCCAGCTGGTTCGACAGCCTGCCCGATGACCTCAAGACCGTGCTCCGCGACGAGGCCGTCAAGGCCGGCGATGTCGGCTCCTACGGCACCCGCGATGCGCTGGCCGCCATCGAGGCCGATCTCGTCGCCAAGGGCATGGAAGTATCGACGCCCGACATCCAGGTGTTCAAGGACGCCACTGCCGGCGTCTACGACAAGCTCGGCTACGGTGCGCTGCGTGACACCGTGCAGGCGATCGCCGCCGAATAAGGGTTTCTCCCTGAGCCTGGGGGCGGGTCCGCCTGCCCCCTTTTTCCCGTTTCCGGTGCCCTTATGCTGCTCAAACGCCTCGCTCAGGCCGAGCTCGCGATCTGTGTCGCGCTGCTCGCCGCCATCACCGGCCTCGTCTTCGCGGCGGCCATCATGCGCTTTTTCGGCCATCCGCTGACCTGGTCGGTGGATATGGCGCAGCTGCTCTTCATGTGGCTGTGCATGCTGGGCGCCAACCGGGCCATGCGCGAGAAGTCGCATCTGGGCATGGAAGTGCTGGTCAAATATCTCGGCTACAAGCAGCGGCTGTGGCTGGAGCTGATCTGCGGCGCCATCATCATTGTCTTCCTCGGCTTCCTCGTGGTCGAGGGCATCCGCCTCACCATCCTGAACAAGGAGCGCATCTTCGGGGACTCGACGCTCTCATATGCCTGGGTGACGTCCGCGGTGCCGGTCGGCTGCGCGCTGCTCGCCGCCTCGATTGCCTACAACATGGCCGAGGCCTGGCGCCGGCAGCGCGACAAGCTCCTCGTCTACACGCGATCTGCCGCGGAGCAGGGCAACCCCGAAGTGCTGGAGCTCTGAGATGCTGCTGGTCGGAATTGTCTTCGTCGTCCTGATGGCCATCGGCATGCCCGTGGCCTTCGCCACCGGCATTGCGGGCTTCCTGTTCTTCATGACCGAGTCCGGCATGCCGATGTCGATCGGCGTGCAGAAGATCGCTTCGATGAGCCAGAGCTTTCCGCTGCTCGCCGTGCCGTTCTTCGTGCTCGCCGGCCACCTGATGAACGAGAGTGGCATCACCTCGCGCCTGCTCAAGGTGTCGATGGTTGCCGTCGGCTGGATGTCGGGCGGCCTGGCGCAGGTCGCCATCGTGCTCTCGACACTGATGGGCGGCGTCTCCGGCTCGGCCGTCGCAGATGCGGCGATGGAAGCGCGCATCCTCGGCCCCACCATGGTGGCCAAGGGCTATGGCAAGGGCTTCTCCGCCGCCGCCATTGCCGTTGGCTCGCTGATCACCGCGACCATCCCGCCCTCGATCGGCCTCATCCTCTATGGCTATGTCGGCAATGTCTCGATCGGCCGGCTGTTCGTCGCCGGCATCATCCCGGGCATCCTGATGATGATCGTCCTGATGCTCACCACCTACCTCATCGCCAAGAGGCGGAAGTATGTGGTGGCGGACGTGCAGAAGCCCACCCTCAAGGCTTTGGGCCTCGCGGCCTGGGAGGCCAAATGGGCGCTGTTCTTCCCGGTGGCGCTGGTGCTCGCCATTCGCGGCGGCGTCTTCACCCCGTCCGAGGTCGGCTCGTTCGCCGTGGTCTATGCGCTGGTGGTCGGCTTCTTCGCCCATCGCGAGCTGACCCTCGCCAAGGTCTGGAAGGCCTTCGGGCAGGCGTCGTCCGATGTCGGTCTCATCATGCTCATCATCCTGATGTCGGGCATGATCGGCTTTGCCACCATCTACCTGCAGGTGCCGCAGTCGCTCGCCGGCTGGATGCTGAACGGCATCACCGATCCGAACATGATCGTGCTGGTCATCCTGCTCTTCCTCCTCGTCGCGGGGCTGGCGCTCGACTCCACCGTGATGGTGCTGCTCCTGACCCCGATCTTCGTGCCGATCATCACGCAGATCGGCATGGATCCGGTGCATTTCGGCATCCTGATGATGTCCATAGTCACTTTGGGGGGCATGACGTGGCCGTCGGGTTCGGCCATGTTCGCGGTCTGCGCTTTGATGAACGTAACCATCGAAGAATACAGTATCGAATCGATCCCGTTCATTGCAGCAGTGGTGGCGCTCATCGCGGTCCTGGTGTTCCTGCCGCAGGTGGTCCTTTGGCTTCCGAACCTGGCGTTCGGTGGGTAGAATTTCTGGAGTGAGTTTTCGATGAAGCAAACCTGGCGCTGGTTCGGTCCGGCTGATCTCGCCTCGATCGACGATGTGGTGCAGGCGGGGGCCGAGGGCATCGTCACGGCTTTGCATCACGTGCCCAACGGGCAGGTGTGGACGCCCGAGGAGATCGCCAAGCGTCAGGAACTGGTGCGCTACCGCAAGGACGGCACCCCCTCCGGTCTCGAATGGGATGTGATCGAAAGCCTGCCGGTGTCCGAAGACATCAAGAAGCAGAAGAACAACTGGCGCGAGCACATCGCCAACTACAAGACGAGCCTCAAGAACGTTGCCGCCTCGGGCATCGAGGTAGTCTGCTACAACTTCATGCCGGTGCTCGACTGGACCCGCACGGCGCTGCGCTGGCCGCTGCCGACCGGCGCCTCGTGCATGCGCTTCGACATCAACGATTTCGCCGCCTTCGAAATTCATATCCTGAAGCGGGCCGGCGCCGACAAGGCGTTTGCCCCCCAGATCGTCGAGGAAGCCGGCCGCCGTTTCGCGGCGATGAGCGAAGACGAGAAAGTCCAGCTCTCGCGTAACGTCACCATGGGCCTGCCGGGCTCGACCGAGAGCATGACGCTCGACGACGTGCGCGCGCATCTGGCCGAGTATGACGGCATTTCCGCCGACCGGCTGCGCCAGCACTTCGTCGACTTCCTCTCCGAGGTCGTGCCGGTCGCCGAAGAGCTCGGCCTGCGCCTCTGCTGCCACCCGGACGATCCGCCGTTCTCGCTGCTCGGCCTGCCGCGCATCATGTCGACGGCCGCCGACTACAAGCAGATTCTCGATGCGGTGGAGTCGCCGGCCAACGGCATGACGCTCTGCTCGGGTTCGCTCGGCGCGCGGCCGGATAACGACCTGCCGGCCATCATGCGGCAGTTCGCCCCCAAGGTGCATTTCCTGCACCTGCGCAACGTTAAGCGCGACACCGACGACATGGTCGGCTCGTTCTTCGAGGCCGAGCATCTGGGCGGCAATACCGACATGGTGGCGCTGATCGCCGCCATCGTCGAAGAAGAGCGCCGCCGCAAGGCCGAGGGCCGCGCCGACTGGCAGATCCCGATGCGCCCCGACCACGGCCAGGACATCGTCGACGACCTCAACCGCCGCGCCCAGCCGGGCTATCCGACCATCGGCCGCCTGCGCGGCCTCGCCGAACTCCGCGGCGTCATGACGGCGCTGGAGCACAGGCAGTACGGGCTGAACTAGGGGTTCTGCGCCCCCTCCACCAGACTTCGTCTGGTCCCCCTCCCCCGCAGGCGGGGGAGGATCAGTTGGGGCGCGATCTCTCCGTGATCCTCACCCGCGAAGCGGGGGAAGGAGACCATGCGCAGCATGGTGGAGGGGGCGCCAGCGATGGCGACACTCAATCCTCCAGCAGATACCCACCCTTGCGGCTGGGGAGCGGCTGGGTGCCGACGATCTTGGCGATGCCGGCGCCGCGCGGCGCGTATTTGTAGCGTGAGCGGCTCAAGATGAAGCCATCGGTTCCGGCGAGGATCGGGGTGCGGGCCATGAAGGCGTCGGGACCGTCGAGCGCGATGAGGTCGGCGATGGGCTGGCCCTTCTTCACCCGTTCGCCCAGCTCGACGCGATAGGCGAGAAGGCCGGGCTTTTCGACGCGGACGATTTCGGTAGCCTCGAAGGGCGTGGCCTCGGGCGCTGGCTCGGGCCTGCTGCCCGGCTCGTCGTCGATGAGGTTGCGGCCGCAGAGAAAGCCATAGAGGCGGCGCGCGTCGTCGGCGCCGGTCGTGTCCCAGACGTCGAACTGGCCGCGATATTCGAGTGTGGCGGTGGCGCTGGCCATCGGCACCGGCTTGCCCGGATTGGTCGCCGCCACCTTGCGGTAGAGCTGGGGCAGCACTTCGTCGAACGAGCCGCCGCCAGAGTCGGTCGCGGTCAGGGTCGCCGCGGCGCCCATCCAGTCGGCGAGGTCCTGCAGTTCCGGCATCAGCTCGGGCGAGGTGAAGATGTGGATCTGGCTGTCGTCGTCGCAATGGAGATCGAGCACGAACTCGGCGTCATGGGCTTCGCGCAGCACGAGGAGGCGCAGCTGCTCGGCGACGCTGCGCGGCTGCTGGCTGTCGATCCACTGCGCCACGGTCTTGCGGATCAGCGCGACGTTGAAGGCCTCGTCTTCCTTCAACCGTCCGGCGAGTTGCTGGCGGACG
>DASWWF010000185.1:0-6774 GCA_036401035.1 Devosia sp. | reverse complement strand
CCGATTGGCCCAAAAGTCGAGAGAGCATGCGCGCTCGCAGTTAATACGGCGTCACGTGCCAGTTGGTTGCCTGCGCCGCTTTTCGGCGGCGGCAGCGCGACCCGGTTCGGGGAGGATGCGGATGGTCTCGCCATCGGCATGGATGACGCAGCCATGGAGCGTGGTCTTGCAGGGCTCGATGATGAGGCGATCGGTGAGCGCTTCGACGGCCCCCAGCGCGTGCGGCTTCTGGCCGCCACCGACCTGATCGAGCACCCGCTGGACGACGCGAACGGCGACCGCATGGGGCTGCGCGCGGAGCCAGGCGCGGCTGAAACTGCGGCCGCCTTTGGCGCCGACCCCCACCTCGGCGGCCAGCGCCCGGCTCGCCAATTGTTCGATGGCCCGGTCGGCGTCGCGCATGCGGTCGGCGAAACGGCCGACGCGATTGGCGTCGAGCCCGAGTGAAGCCAGCAGGGGCATGGCCTGACGCCAGCGCACCCGCTCATAGTCGAGATCGGCATTGGATGGATCGGCGACCGGGGTCAGGCCGGCTTCGGCGACAATGGCCTTGAGCTGGTCGGGATCGGCATGGAGCAGCGGGCGACAGACTTGCAGGTCGCCGAGCGCGGAGAAATAGTCCATGCCGCGCAGGCCTTCGAGGCCGCTGCCATGGGCGAGGCGCATCAGCACGGTCTCGGCCTGGTCCTGCATGTGATGGGCGGTGAGCAGCACCGGCACCCGATCGGCATCCATGGCCTCGGCGATCAGCGTATAGCGCGCCTTGCGCGCTGCCTGCTGGATGCCGGTCTCGGGTTTCTCGCCCTCCCAGCGCAGCGCCCGGGCATGAAAGCCGAGCTTTCCGGCCTCGCGGCAGACGAAGGCGACTTCATCGGCGGCTTCGGGACGGAGCCCATGATCGACGGAATAGACATAAAAGCGCTGCCGGGCTTCGGGGGTGGCGGCATAGCGCGCCGCCAGCAGCATCAGCGCCAGGCTGTCGGCCCCGCCCGAAACGGCGAGGCCCAGACGCGGGTAGTCGTCGAGCGGGGCAAAGATCGCCGCCGGATCGAGCGGACCGGCACTCAGACCGGACATTGCGCCTTGCTCTTTTCCTCGCTGAGCCGCTGCTTGAAGGCGGCGGAAAGATCGAGGAAGCGCTTTTCGAGCGTGAAGAAGGTGCGGCAGGCCAGCTCTTTCTGGTCGGTGCCGTTGAGCGCGGTGCCGAGCTTGAGCATGAGATCGGGCGCCCGGCGATCGGACTCGTATTTCTTGTAGCCCTCGGCAAGGAGCAGCGCGGCATCGTCGTACTGGCCCTGCTGGATCAGCGCTTCGCCGAGCCAGTTGGTGGCGTCGGCGGCCTGCGGATCGTCCGGGTAGAGCTCGACGAACTGCTGGAACTGCTCCTGCGCGAAGGCATAGTCGCCCCGCACGATGGCCTCGTAGCCGGCGTCGTATTGCGCCTTGGCATCGCCGCTCGAAACCTTGCCGCCGCCATCGAGCGTCAGATCGAGCGGACGGCTGCCGCCGAGATTGACGGTTTCGTCGAGCGCGCCGAGCGTGCCCTGCCCGCCGTTGAGCATCGGGTCCTGGCTGTCGCCGAGGTCGAAATCCATCGGCTGGCCCTCGCCGGGCACGCCTTCGGTGGTAAGCTGCGGGAGCGCGTCGGGCGTGGCGGGGAGCTGCTGGATCGAGCCGGTTTCAACCTGGGTTTGGGTCTGCGGCAACTGCTGGGCCGGCGCGGTGGCCGGGTCAGTTGCCGCCTGCGGTTTTCCCCCAGCACCGCCTTCCAACTGCTGGAAGCGGAACTCGTTGTCCTCGTTCTGGCGCTCGAGCAGCGTCTGCATCTGCGTGAGCTGGAACTGCAGCCCTTCGACCTGGCCGGTGAGGAGGCGGATCTGCTCCTGCATCTCCTGGATCTGCACGGCGAGCTGGGCGGCGTTCTGCTGCGCCGCCGCGGGCGCGGCAAGGCTGAAGGCGAGCGCAAGGGCGAGAATGACTCGCTTGCCGATGCGCCCGACGGGGGAGGCTAGGATCACGTTGATCTCCGTCTTGATCTGACCGATGGGAGGATAGAGTCAGGGGCCGGGAAATAAACCGGAATCTTGGTCAAAAGATAGCGAGTCCAGGTGGGGACTGTAGGGGGCGCGCAGCGCTGAAGAAGCGCGCTGCCTGCGCCGGGTGGGCGCGCTACCAGGGCCGGGCCCGCTGGCCCAAAAGAAGCGGCGCCGGACGTCTTGCGACATCCGGCGCCTATGCCTCCAATCGGATGGGGTACCCCGGTACGCTGGGGACAGAGTGGCTAGCCCCTGATCCTGGCCCCCCGGCCGATGCCTATTGTACGACCGTCACAGCACGGCGGTTTTGTGACCAGCACGAAATATCGTTGCAGATCGCCACCGGGCGTTCCTTGCCGAACGACTTGGTGGTGATGCGCTGGCCGTTGACACCCTTTGAAATCAGGTAGTTGACCACGATCGAGCCGCGGCGGGCGCCGAGCGCGATATTGTACTCGCGGGTGCCGCGCTCGTCGGCATGGCCTTCGATCATGATGCGGTAATTGGTGTAGCGGTTGAGCCAGGCGGCCTGCTTGTCGAGCGTGGCGATGGCCGTCGGGGTCAACTGCGAGGAATCGGTCTCGAAGAAGACGCGGTCACCGACCGTCACCAGGAATTCCTGCTGGCTGCCCGGAGCGCCCTGCCCGGGGCCCAGATTGCCGACGCCGGTGGCCGGGTTGCGCGAACATGCCGCCACGGCGACGACGAGAACGACCAGCGCAGCAGCGCGCAGCAGGCCGAAAATGGGCGTTACGGAACGCATCCGGGGTATCTCCTACAAGACGAATTTGAGAGATGGCTTTTACCGCGCGTTATCTTAAGGCGAGGTTCTCGGATACGGTTAATTCTTCCGCATTCGGGCCGCAATGTGGCGGAAATCCGGGCTTTTTCGTGGTGTTGCCCAAATGCAAGACCTCGAGGGAGCGCCCGGATTCACCTTAACGCCCGGTTACGACCGCAGCGGCGACCAGTTGGGGTCGGAGGCGTAGCCTTCCGACGGGATCTTCTGGTTGTTGCGGCCCCAGATGTCGACCGAATAGAGGCTCGGGCCGCCGTCGCCACCCGGATCGGTGAAATACATGATGACACGGCCGTTGGGCGCCCAGGTCGGGCCTTCGGCATGGAAGGTGGAGACGAGCAGGCGCTCGCCCGAGCCATCGGGCTTCATGGTGCCGATGTGGAACTGGCCGCCGGACTGGCGGGTGAAGGCGATGAGGTCGCCCTTGGGCGCCCAGACCGGGGTCGAATAGATGCCCTCGCCATAGGAGATGCGCTGCGCGCCGCCGCCCGAAGAGCCCATCATGTAGATCTGCGGCGAACCGCCGCGATCGCTTTCGAAGACGATGCGCGAACCGTCGGGCGAAAAGCTCGGCGACGTATCGATGGCCGCGGTGTCGGTGAGCTGCACCGGCTTACCGCCGCTGGCGGATACGGCGTAGAGATTGGTGGCCTGACCGTTCGAAACCGAGAAGGCCACGGTGCCGCCATCGGGCGAAAAGCGTGGCGAGAACGACATCGGCGCGCCCTGGATCAGCTTGCTGGCACCACCACCGAGGGGCGAGACGAAGACCTGCGGATTGCCGTCTTCATAGCTGGTGAAGGCGATGCTCTGGTAGTTCGGCGACAGGCGCGGGTTGAGCGCCAGCGCATTGCCATTGGTCAGGTACTGCACGTTGAAGCCGTCCTGGTCCATGATGGCGAGGCGCTTGGTGCGGTTGGCCTTGGGGCCGCTCTCGGCCACGTAGACGATCTGGGTGTCGAAATAGCCGGTCTCGCCGGCCAGCGCCGCGTAGATCGAGTCCGACACGATGTGGCCGATGCGGCGATAGCTCTGCGGATCGGTGACGTGGGCCTTGCCCACCACCTGCTGGGCCGCCTGCGTATCCCAGACGCGCACCTGGGCATTGACCTGACCGCCGCGCTCGACCGAACCCATCACCAGCGCATCGACATTGATGGCGCGCCAGGAGGCGAAATCGGGCTCGTTGGTGACATCGCCGACCTGGATCGGCAGGCTGGCCGGATCGAGCGGCGCGAAGATGCCCGAGCGGCTGAGATTGTTGCGGACGATATCGGCGATTTCCTTGCCGAAGGCCGGGTCCGACGAGGCGAAATCGGGAATCGCGATCGGCAGCGGCGTGAAATTGCCGCCGGTCACCACGATCTCGACGAGAGCCGAGGCCGGGCTGGTCAATGCGAAGGCTCCGCCGGCAAGGCCGAGTTTGAGCGCGTTGCGCCGGGTGATCAGGTTCATCTTCGTCTCCATTCGTCGGTCTTCTGACCGCAAGATTCTAGAATTCGCGGGCCCGGAACTGGGCCCGGACGTCTTCGTTGGCAACCACCGCATAGGGGCCGCAGCGCATCACGGCGCGCGACACCGCACGGGCGTAAGTATCGTCGGAAGATTGCAGCAATTGCGGCTGCCCCACCACATTGCCACCGCCATCGACCGAGAACTGCAGTTCGGCGGTCGAATTGTTCTCTTCGGCGCCGGGCGGCATGTTGATGCAGCCCTTGATCTGCGCCACGAGGCCATCGATCTGCGACTGGCTGAGCCGCGCCGACCGGCCGGTTTCCTTGCCCAGCGTCGCCTGTCCGCCCTCGCCGGTGGTGGCGCCGCGGGTTTCCTCGGTGTTGATGATGTTGGCGACTTCGTCGGCGAGCTTTTCCGCGTCGGCGTCGGCCTTGGCCTGCTCGATCCGCTTCTGCTCCTCGGCGGCCTTCTTGCGGGCCTCTTCCTCTTTCTTCTTTTTCTCGTCCTCGGCCTTCTTCTTGTCGTCGACGGCCTTCTGCCTGGCGTCTTCCTGCAGCTTCTTGAACTCGGCCCGCTTCTGGTCGATGGCCGCGGTGCGCATGCGCGGCGTCGGCGCGACATTGGTCGGCTCGGGCGTCGGTTCAGGCGTCGCGACGGGAGTCGGTTCGGGCTCCGGCTCGGGGGCCGGTTCCGGCTCGGGTTCGGGCTGGGCGATCGGCGGCGCCGCTTCCTGGGGCACCGGTTCGGGCTCGGGCAGCGGCTCGGGCTCGGCCTGCGGCGCCGGGGCGGGCGCGGTCTGCTGCGTCGGCGCAGGGGTGACCGTGTCGGACTGCTCCGGCATCGGCTGATCTTCCTGGGTGTTGCCGGTGGGCTGCGCCAGTTCCGCGGGCTGCTCGGAATCCACCACCGAAGGGGTCTCGGTCTCGACGATGGTGCTGTCGAGCGAACCCATGCGAATGTTGGAGAACTCTTCGACCGGCACCAGATCGACCGCGATGGATTCGACCGGCGGTGGCTCGACCGGCGGTCCAAAACCAATGCCGACGACCACCAGCGCGATCAGTCCGGCATGGAAGATGGACGATACCGTGAGCCCCGTCTTCATGGAGCTAGTTGTCCTGTGCCTGCTGTTCCGTGATCAGGCCGATCTTGGAATAGCCGGCGCCCGACAGAGCGCCCATGACCTGCATCACCGCACCGTAATTGGCAGCGAGGTCGCCGCGCACATAGACGCGATCCTCGGTGCCGTTGACGGCTTGCTCGTTGACGCGGGCAATCAGGTCGGCGAGCAGCACCGGCGCATCGCCGAGGAACACTGCCCCTTCGTTGGTGACCGAAATGGTGATCGGCTTCTGCTCGGTATTCATCTGCCGGGCCTGGGTCTGCGGGAGCTCGATGGGCACGCCCACCGTCATCAGCGGCGCGGCGACCATGAAGATGATCAGGAGCACGAGCATGACGTCGACCATCGGGGTGACGTTGATCTCGCTCATCGGCTTGGACTTGCCGCCGCGGCGGCCGCGCCGGCCGCCACCCGAGCCGCCGCCTGCTACGGACATTGCCATTACTTGGCACCCCGGGCTTCGAGCTGACGCGAGAGGATGGTCGAGAACTCGTCGGCAAAGCCTTCGAGCCGGCCGATCATCTTGTTCGCATCACCCGAAAGCTTGTTGTAGGCGATAACGGCGGGAATGGCCGCGACGAGGCCGATGGCCGTGGCGAACAGCGCCTCGGCGATAGGACCGGCCACGACGGTGAGATTGGTGCTCGAAGCCTGCGCGATGGAGGTGAAGGCATTCATGATGCCCCATACCGTACCAAAAAGGCCAATGAAGGGCGCAGCCGAGCCGACGGTGGCGAGGAAGCCGAGCCGCTTTTCCAGCGTCTCGCTCTCGCGGGCGATGGCGACATCGAGCACCTTGTCGAGACGGCCCTGCATGCCGATGAAGCTGGCTGCGTTCTGCTCGTGGCTGCGTTTCCACTCCTTCATCGCCGCCACGAAGACGGCGCCGAGCCCGATGGCCGGCTTTTCCGACATCTGCTGGTAGAGTTCCTCGAGCGACTGGCCCGACCAGAACACGCGTTCAAAGCGGTTCATTTCGAGCTTCACGCGGGCATAGAGCATCGATTTGTCGACGATGATGGCCCAGCACCACACCGACGCCGCGAGCAGCCCCAGCATCACCGATTTGACGATCAGGTCCGCCTGCCAGAACAGGCCCCAGATCGAGAGGTCGGCATGCGGCGCTACCGTGCCAACGGCATCCATGGCTTCCATGTAGTGGGTTCCTTCAGTCCGGCCCCGACGACCGAATTCCGATGGTCGGTCGATGCGGTTCAAATTTGTCAAATTTAAGAGAAAAGCCCGGTTTCCCGGAGCTTTGGCAGCGTACTGCCTGCACTGCCCCAATTATGGTCAACGAAGGGTTAAGAAACCGATTCCGGTCCCGTCATCGATCTTGGACGAGCGCGGCCCGCAGTTCC